>NZ_VFTA01000038.1:0-51284 GCF_007003935.1 Mesorhizobium sp. WSM4310 | reverse complement strand
GATGGATGCTGAAGCGTGGTAACTCCAGTCTCCTCGGTCCGGTCCGAATGGACAACCTCTCGAAAGCTCACACCTAGGATGGGTGCTGCCACGCGGCTCGGACTCAGCGTGCATTATCACGTAAATGTTGAGAGAATGAATGGCGCCGCGAAGGGCAATTCCAGCCGTCCAAAGCGACAGGCGTGTCGCGGCCTCGACATTGCAGTGGCGCTTACCTAACACGGCCTCACACTGCCCTCTAAACGGCCCCGAATTTGAACTGACGGCCCCTGGCCGGTTCATCGGGCAGGTCAAGGGCTAGGTGTAGTACACAGGGCTCATAACTTTCAGTTTCTAGTTGGTACGATGGGCCGTGGACGGTCGATGCAGACTTCAAGATGGCGAACGAAGCTCTCCATGCGTGCGTTGTCGAGGCAAGTGCCTTTGCCATGCTCGCGACTGGAGAGATTTCAAAATGAGCCTTGTAAGCGGAGAATGCCGCCGACGCTGTTCGGCTTGCTCGTGCCCTTGACGGCGGTAGGCTCGGCAGGGCCGAGGCCAGAGTTGCCGTAGTGGTCGTAATCGACCTCGGCTGTGACCGTGAAGCCGGGAACGACCATGTAGGCGACGTTTGCAGCCACACCAGCATCCTTGAGCTGATCACCCGAGACCTGAAGGTTGAACGAAGTTTTCTCGTCAAACTCGTAGGTGGCGCCCGCCCAGAAAGCCCACTGGCCGTTCCAGATTTTGTACGAGCCGCGCCCATGATTGGCAATTGCGCCGTTTGAGTCCTCGTTGAGACTGGCATTGGAACCGTAGCCGAAGAGTCCAAACAGCGACAGCTGGTTTGTGACAGCGACGTCGACGCGGATCTTGCCGGCAAAAGCTTCGTAATTGCTGTCATAAGCCGCGACGCCGATGATCGAGCCCCAGCCTTGCGTGTATTTCAAGCCGGCGACAACGTGCGGAATATAGCTGTCGATAGTACCGGCTGAGCCCGATCCTTGTTCGAGCGAAATCACAGTCGAAATGCCGTTGCCGGCGTCGAAGTGGTACTGAGCCACGTTGGTGTCGAAGCCGGCCGACGGAACGAGCATACTATCGAGAACGTTGCCAGCGTAGCTTGCAAACGTATCGAAGGCCGACCCCTCCTTGCCAACTCGCAGGCCTCCCAGCTCGACCCAGGCAGAAGCCAGTGCGAGGCCGCTGTTGAAATCATAGTTCTGAGGACTGTCATGCGAGTTAGCGCTGTTGCCAAAATTCACCTGGGTTTCGGTATAGGTCGTCAACGCGCCGAGCTCGGTCTGCTGGCCGGTCCAAGTTTTGAACGTGAAGCGTGTGCTGTTTCGCCAAGTGCCTTGGTCCTCGCCAGTTCTCACGTCCGAGGTTCTTGCGCTGTCATACGATCGGACGTCACCCAGGCCGATATCGTAACGGACATAGCCGCCGATGCGCAGGCAGGTCTCGGTGTTGGGAATATAGGAATATCCCGAGCCGAGGACGTCGCAGATCTTGATGTACTCGGCCGGTTCCCGCTCGGCGCCAGCTGCTCGACCGACGGAAATGGTCATCAGAGCAGTTAAGCCGAGAAGAGGACTCTTGATGTACATGTCTAGATCTCCATGAAGGAATAAAAAGGATAGAGGCGAAAGAGCAAGCTTTTCCTCTAAATTTTGTGCGTGTTGTCTCCAATATGTGGACGCCAAAGCGCTTGACACGAGAGGTGAGCCAGCGTAAAAGCCACATGTACTTATAATAGTGTTTTCTGCTAGGAGATTCATTATCGTTTACATGTGAAACACTCCGGTCGGACCGCTGCAGCTCTCCGAATAGAGCAGCAAGCGACATGCCAACCTGAAGCGTAGATGCGGCCGACACCAAAATCGGGCCGACGCGCCTTCGTCTCGCTGGAATCACTTTTTTTGAGGGTCACTGCGAAAAGAAATGTGCGACACGGTTCGCCATGTTCGATATGTGACAGTCTCGTTTAACAGCGACGGCTTCCCGTCTGACCGCAACGGAGGCCGCGCCATCCGCTACCGAGAAGGATCACTGCGCGTACGCTCCGCAAGGGCTGCGCCAGGAACAGAGGGCGTGCACGTCCGAGGCGTCGCATGGTGGCCGCAGCACCTTTTCGCCGCTGTAAGTTCGCCGTGCAGGTACATTGCGCGGCCGGAAGCGAGAGGGAGCGCACCCTGAAACGGCTGCCTACGGCTCGCCTCGAGTAATTGGCGATGAACAGTATTCTCGAGAACTTAGTCTCGACGGAAAGAGCAACGAAAGGAAGCCGCTTGGACGAGCACGATCCGAAGGAAGAACCGATCGAGACCATTTTCCGCAACGGCACAATCACTGCCGTGGGTATCCTGCTTGCCTTTTCCCTCGGCTTCCTCACTCATTGGGCCGCGAACCCCTTGCCATGGCAACTCTACGATCTGTTCGCCGTAGTGCCGATCCTGCTCGGCATCGCACTGCAGATGAGAGCGCTGTCCATGCTGCTCGACATGAGTTCCTTGCGGCGCCCCATCTACGAACGCGCCAATCGCATTTTCATGGTCGGCCTCATCCAGACCGCGTGTGGCGTCGGCATGGCCATCTTGGTCGATCTTTTCGGGATATCGGTAGGGGGCACGCTGCCCGGCGCTTGACGACAAGCCACACCGCTCTTCGCTCGAAGCGACGTCAAGCCGGGGAACCTTGTGCACCCCCTAGCGGCGTCCTCCTTTCATCAAATGAGCCGACGTCAGCTTTAGAGCGTCTCGGTGGCTAAAGCCGGTATGGTTTTTCGGCCGGCAGGGAAGGCCGCTGGCTGGACCTGGATGGCGTCTGAACGAGGCTTGACAGGTCCGTTGCGTCGGACATGAATTTCGCATTGCAAAGTTCTTCCGCAGACGCCTCAAGCACACTGCACTGGCGTCACGTACTCAGACGTTGAATGCGGCACCGCACCATCACCTCAGGCGCAACCATGGCACGCGCGCTCCCCGGCGTGGTTGACCCCATCCTGTCCAAACGAGACTGCGACATAAGCGGGACGCACTGACTTAGGTCAGAGACCAGGACGAGCGCGCAACGAAAGAATGATGGATGAGCGACGTGGGATGACAGCTCCTTGCACACCTCAATCCTGACAAAGTACCGGGACCCCCGGCCGCCTTGGTATACCATCTATCCGACTGTGCCAGACTTCTCTGCGGCAGTTGGTGCTGACGATTATGAGGAATGGCTGGGGGGCCTCCCGGCCGACGAATCGGTGTCGCTCTATTTCCACATTCCGTTTTGCCGATCCATGTGCTGGTATTGCGGCTTCCCTACCGCGGTCATCCGTCGCAACGGCCCGATCCTTAATTATTTAGCGGTGCTGCGTCAGGAGATCAGTTTGGTGTCGGAGCAAGTGCGGCAAGGGCTGCCGGTGAGCGATGTGCATTTCGGCGGCGGAACGCCTCACCTTATCGGGCCAGCCGAGCACTTGGCGCTGATGGAATTTCTACGCCGCCACTTCGCTTTCAGCAAAACTGCTGCGATCGCCGTGGAGATCGATCCCCGAACGTTCACACCGGAAATGGCCGAAGCCCTGGCAGCTAACGGTGTCAACCGCGCGAGCATCGGATGCAGAGCTTTGATCCCGATGTGCAAAGGCGATCAATCGGATCCAGAGTAAGGTGCAGACGGCCGCTGCAGTCCAAAATCTCCGCCGGCATGGCGTTGGCCATATCAACTTCGACCTCATCTTCGGTCTACCGAAACAGACTGTGCAGTCCTGCATCCAGACCGCGATGGCTGCGGTCGCCATGCGCCCCAACCGGCTTGCGGTGTTCGGATACGCGCATATTCCTTCCGTGATAAAGAATCAGCGCCTAATCGAGCAGGCAGGTCTACCGGACGGCGATCTTCGCGCCGAACAGGCTGCAACTGTCGCCGAGACACTGGTTGGCGCTGGCTACCGGGAGATCGGGCTCGATCATTTCGCTCCGCCGGACGACGAACTTGCGCTAGCGCCAGAAGACCGGGCGCCTACGGCGTAATTCGCTGGGATACTCGGCCGATACTTGCAAAACGTGATCGGCTTCGGCGCGTCGGCTATTGGCCGAGTCCGCGAGGGGTATGTTCAGAACGAAGTAACACGGGATTCTTACGCCCGGCACATCGCAAGTGGACGTCTGGCGACATCAAAGGGTCACCGTCTGACCGACGATGACCGGGTGCGCGCAGCGATCATCGAGCGACTGATGTGCGATTTGGAGGCCGACGTGCCGACCATCTGTGCCGCCCACGAAATCGAACCAGCTCGTTTTCTCGATTCAGTTGAGAGTTTGGTGACGCTGGCTGAGGAGGGGATCCTGGACGTCGAAAACGGCTTCATCCGCGTGCGGCCGGAGCACCGCTTTGTTGTTCGCGCCGTTGCTGCTGCATTCGATGCTTTTCTCGCGAATCGATGAGTTGAGGCCACGACGCCGAAAGGCATCAGACCTTGTTTGGCGCTCGTCGGCATGGGCTCTCGCAGAAGACTCCGCAAGCGTATGCAGGGGACTTCCACTTGACGCCGCGTTCACCATCATCTCGCCTGGGTGCGCGCGAAAGCGCACAACCCGGAGCACGCTGCTCTCGGTGTGAGGCTGTGCTCTGCAAAGCACCGGTGATCCACCCTGTCCCTGGACAGCAGCTTGATGGCGTCATCTTGGAGGACGAGAAAAGATTGTCGAGGTACGGGTACGAATTGCCTCGGTCGTCCGTTCAATCGAAAGCACTGTCTGCGGAGGCACCTCTCCTTCATGCAGTGACAGGAGATGCTGGGCGACTTCCTTATCTGCTGCGGTGAGTCGATGATTTAGGCGGAGAAAGTCCATCCAGGTGGGGGTGCGGAATGTCTCCGTCCAAAGTGACGGTGTTTGCAGATTTCGCTGGAGCGTCCAGTTTCGTGCACCGGCACGGCTCTGGACGTGTCGCCGCGTGCGCATGGAGCCCAGAAAGGCCTCGATATTTTCCTCCGATATCAAATACTCGACCTTGGCCACGATAGGGCCACTTCTGGGTTTCAGATCGAGAGCCACGTCCGGCGGATGAAAAACTGAACTTTCTTGATCGGTTTCTTCCCAGGGACGGACCGGCAACACGATCCCCGCTGCTGCAACCAGCAACAGAGCGCCTGCGGCGCCCTCCAATGCTGAGGTCAAGGAATAGTTTTGCGCGACAGAACCCCAGATCCAGCTGCCAGCAGCCATACCGCCTGCGCTCAAGGCGTAGTAAATGGAGAGCGTGCGGCCTACAACCCACCTTGGGCTTGCCAACTGCACCGACACGTCAATGCCCGTCCAGGTGATAAGCCAACCCGCTCCGCCGAGCGCCAGCGAAATGGCCGCCACAGGAAGCGACGATGTAAGGGCAAGGGAGAGGCAACAGACTGCACAAGCCACAGAGGCGAAGGCCACCAGCCTGTTTTGAGACGTGACCTTCCTCAAGAAGCCGTTGCCCATACCCGCGATGAAAGCACCCATGCCGAAGCCGGCCAATAAGATACCGTAGACAATTGGCCCACTCTTCAACTGATCCCGGACGACGAGGGGGAGCAACGCCAGAATGGAGATGCTTGCCAACCCGAAAAGAGCGGCTCGGGCGGTCGCTGCCCTGATCTCCAAAGACATCGCCGTAAAGCGCACTCCGTCATGAATTGCCGTCGTCATTCTCTCACGAGGGAGAGGCGAAGAGCGGACCTCCCATTTGGTGCGCCATATCGCGCTTATGGGCGCCAGATCACTCACCGCAGCCAAGGCGAAAGCGGCCAGCGGCCCAAAGACGGCCAGGATCACGCCCCCCAAGGCTGGACCAACGCTGCGCACAATGTTGTATCCGACGGACATAAGCGTCACTGCGGCCGGAATGTCGCGTTTGTGAAGGATATCGCCGACCGAAGCGTGCCAAGCCGGATCATTCAAGGCAAAGCCGCAGCCGGCCAGGAAACCTAACCCGAGAATCAGCCAAGGACTGACAAATCCCAGACCCACAGAAATCATCAGCGTCGTCGACGCCGATGCTATCAGGCAGTGTCCCGCAAACATCACCCACCGGCGGCTGAAGTTGTCGGCAATGGCTCCGGCGAAAACTGAGAGGAAGAACACCGGCAATGTGGATGCGGCCTGGACGAGTGCCACCATGAGGTCGGACGCTGAAATCGTTGCCATAAGCCAACTGATGGCGACCGTTTGCACTAGCCAACCGAGGCTGGAAATCTGGGTGGCCGCCCAAATTGAGCGAAACACCTTGTTTCGAAATGGGGCGAGCGTCTTTGAAACGGGCGGTTGGGGATTTTCGCTCTGCATGAGGTATTGCTGGCCTTCGATGAGCGCTGCGATTTGAGCAAGCGGGTCGATACTTAGACATCGCGGAGCACCGCACGGACCCCAGCTCTATGGAGCTTGCCGGCGACTATTTGCGTATTGAGCCATTCTCATAGTCTCATTCATGAGCAGTCCTGTGCGCAAGCATTGCTTTGCTAAATTCCCACCACAAGCGCGCCGCCGCTGAGACCCGCACCCGCTGCCGCCAAGAGGACTTTCTCGCCAGGCCGAAACGGCTGCGCCCGATGGGCCAGCGACAATGAGAGCGGGATCGTCGCGGCGGAAGAGTTGCCATATTCGGCGATCGTCTTGACGATCGAGTGATCAGCGATGCCGAGGTTCCTGCCGACCGCGTCGAAAATGCGCGCATTGGCCTGATGCGGCACGAAACGATCGAGGTCTTGCGGCCTCAGTCGGGCAGCAGTGAGCGCATCTCTCGAGCAGGCGGTCATCATCTCCACGGCCTTGCTGAATACTTCACGGCCGTCAGTGATCGTCATCCGTGTCTGCGCGAGGTCGAGGTCGGCATGGAACGGAGTGTTGCTTCCCCCGGCGGGAATCTGGATTAGCCCGTAGCGCGAGCCGTCGGAATCCACCGAAGCGCCGAGAATGCCTCGATCCGGGTCATCGCAAGGACTGATCACCATGGCGCCGGCGGCATCGGCAAACAGCACGGCGCTGGCGCGCTCGGCCAAATTGATGCGGTGGCTGAGGATGTTGGCGGCGATGACAAGGCTCGCTTTGCCGTGCAGGCGGGTGAACCCGTCGGCGAACATCAGCGCATAGATGAAGCCGGCGCAGGCGCCGGTCAGGTCGATCGCTCCGGCGCGGCCTAGCCCCAGCCGATGTGCGACCAGCGGCGCGCTTGGCGGCAGAAGGTGATCGGGCGTCGACGTGGCGAGCAAGAGTAGACCGACGTCGCCGCGGTCGATACCGGCATTGGTCAGCGCCATGTCGCCGGCAGAGGCGGCAAGGCCCGACAGCGTGTCTTCGTCTGTTGCCCAGAAGCGCGAGCGAATTCCGGTGCGCCGCTCGATCCAGCCGGGCTCAAGCCCGAGCCGGTCTTCGATTTCCGGGTTCTCGACCTTGCGCGTCGGCGCATGATGGCCGAAGCCGAGAACGCGCGACGATAGGTTCATGGCCGCGAGCCGAAGCGTTCGCCGGCCTCCTCTATCGCGTCATAGAGCCCGTCCAATTCGTCGCTGGTGATGCAATAGGGCGGCAGAAGATAGAGGACATTGCCGAGCGGGCGCACCAACAGGCCGCGCTCAAGGAAAAAAGCGCGCAGTTTTGGCCCGATCTCGGCCAGATAACCGGCTGAGCCGGTGCGTAGGTCGAGTGCCGCGATGGTGCCGGTTGTCCGGCAGTCGGTGAAATATGGATTGTCCCGGAAGCGTTGCAGCCCCGCGGCCTGCCTCGCGCTCAAGACCGCGATCCGCTCGGCCACCGGCTCGTCACGCCAGATCTCGACATTGGCAAGTGCTGCCGCGCAGGCGATCGGATTGGCGGTGTAGGAGCTCGAATGGAAAAACGTCTTCTTGCGATCCTCCGAAAAGTGAGCGTGGAAGATGGCATCGGTGGCGATCGTGGCGGCCAGCGGGATGGTACCACCGGTCAGACCTTTCGAGGTGCACAAGATGTCGGGCGAGACGGACGCCTGTTCGCAGGCAAACATGGTTCCGGTGCGCCCCCAGCCGGTCATCACTTCATCGGCGATCACGAGCGTGCCGGAGGCTTCGGCGATCCTCTTCAATTCGGCAAGAACCCAGGCCGGATACATCAGCATGCCGCCGGCGCCAAGCACCAGCGGCTCGACGATCAGCGCGGCTGCGCGCCGGTCGCGGCTAACGGCCTCGAACCGATCCAGCGTTTCCTGCTCGCGCCCGGCGGCCGGGAAGGGGATGGTGTCGACCTCGAACAGCAAAGGCTCATAGGCGGCGTTGAAGACGCCACGGGCGCCGACGCTCATCGTGCCGATGGTGTCGCCATGATAGCTGTGCTCCATGACGGCGATGCGCGAACGCGACGCGCCGATGTTACGGAAATAGCCGAGCGCCATCTTCAGCGCGACTTCGACTGAGGTCGAGCCACTGTCGGAATAGAACACCCGGTGGAGGCCGGCGGGTGCGATGCCTACAAGCGCCTCGGCCAGCCGTTCGGCCGGCTCGTGGGTGAAGCCCGCGAAGATGATCTGGTCGAGGCTCGAGGCGGTCGTCTCGATGGCCTTCATGATGCGGGGGTGGCGATGGCCATGGGTGACGACCCACCAGGAAGAAATCGCATCGAGGATGCGGAAGCCGTCGGCCTTGTGGAGATAGGCGCCTTCAGTCAGCACGATTTCAGGGAGCGAGGGCTCTAGCGCGTGCTGCGTGAACGGATGCCAGACTCGAGACTCCGCCATCAGTCGCCTCCGGCAATCATGGCCAGGTCGAAGCCGGAAATCATTGCATCTCTCAACGTTTCACCCGTCAGCGGACCGAGGTGCGGCAGCCTGCCCAGCTGCGGCACGCCGCCGAATTCCACGATTGTCCTTTGTGTATCGGCCACCTCTTCGCCAATGAAGGCAATGCCGATGAGCGGGATGGAGCGGGCTCTCAGGGCCTCGATCGACAACAGCGTATGATTGATGGTGCCAAGCGCGGTGCGGGCGCACAGTATGACCGGCAGCCGCCATTGTTCGAATATGTCAATGAACCTTGTCTGTCGATTGAGCGGCACCATCAGCCCGCCGGCGCCTTCGATGACGAGCGGTGTCGGCAGGACCGGAAATGAAAGATCGTCGGCCTCGATCGCGACGCCGTCGATTTCGGCTGATCGATGCGGCGACAGCGGCATCGTCAGTCGATAGACTTCGGGCAGCACGCGTCCGTCGGGCAAGCCGGAAAGCCGGGCGACGACCTCGCTGTCGGTCTCCTCGTTGAGGCCCGATTGCACCGGCTTCCAGTAGAAGCCGTCGAGCAGCCCGGCAAGTCCGGCCGAAAACACTGTCTTGCCAATTCCAGTGTCTGTTCCGGTGACGACGATGCGTTTGGTCATGCTGTGGCCAACACTCCGACGAGAGCCTCGACCATGGCGGAAATGTCGGCTTCGTCGACGTTGAGAGTCAGCGAAATGCGCAGGCGCGACGTACCCTCAGGCACTGTCGGCGGGCGAATGCCGCGTATGTCGAAGCCGCGTGCCTGCAGTCCTGCCGCCACCGCCATGGTGCGGCTGTTATCGCCGATCACAAGCGGCTGGATCTGCGAGCCGCTGGGCATCACGCCGCAGCGTTCGGCCAATTGCCGGCTCGCGAAAGCGACACGCTCGTGCAACTGAGCACGACGCATAGGCTCGTCAGACAGAATAGTCAGCGCCTCACGTGCCGCGACTGCCATCAGCGGCGATGGTGCGGTCGCATAGATGAATGGCCGGCACCGGTTGATAAGATAGTCGCACAGTGTTCGCGGTCCGGTAACGAGCGCGCCGGATGCGCCAAGCGCCTTGCCGCATGTGTGGAGCGTGACGATGTTGTCGCGGCCTTCATACGCGGCGGCCAGTCCCCGGCCGTCCGGTCCCCAGACGCCGGTGGCATGCGCTTCATCGACGACGATGAATGCCTGGTACCGATCAGCCAGCGCGACCAGGCTCTCCATCGGCGCACGGTCGCCATCCATGCTGTAAAGGCTTTCGAAGGCGATCCACACCCGCCCCATGCCGCCTTCGGCGCGCCAGCGGGTGATTGCGTCCTCGACAGCGTCGACGTCGTTGTGCGCGGCCAGCTTGAACTCAGCGCGCCCGGCCTGGGCACCCTCATGCATGCTGGCATGAGCGAGCTCGTCGAGGACCAGCAGGTCGCCTTTCTGCGGCAGGGCCGTCAGCAGAGCGAAGTTGGCGATATAGCCGCTGCCGAAGAACAGTGCACGCTCGGCTCCGAAAAATGCCGCTGCGTCCGCCTCCAGTTGCTCATGTTCCGGTGCATTGCCGCGCAACAGCCGCGATCCGGTGGCGCCCACTGGCGTGCCCCGCGCAATCGCCGTCGAAACCGCATCGCCCAGTCTTTTGGAGGCGGCAAGTCCGATATAGTCGTTCGACGAGAAGTCGAGCCCGGCGCGCGGTGCGAGCGTCCGCAACCGGTCCTTGCGCCCCAGTCCCCGCAAGGTTGCGTCATAGCGGGCAAGAATTGCCTCCTTCATTGCGTGGCGAGTTCCATAGGCTCAATGCCGAGGCGCCGGAACAGAAGGGTATCCTTGTCCTCGCCGGGATTTCCCGCCGTCAGCAGCGTGTCGCCGACAAAGATCGAATTGGCGCCGGCAAAGAAGCACAGCGCCTGCGTTTCGTCGCTCATCGCCGTCCTGCCGGCGGACAGCCTTACATAGGATTTCGGCATCATCACCCGCGCGAGCGCAACGATGCGGACGAAATCGATCGGATCGATGGCGTCGGCCGCGGCAAGCGGCGTGCCTTCGATGGGAATAAGCATGTTGATCGGCACGCTTTCCGGCGGCTCGGGCAGGTTCGCGAGCGTGACCAGCATGTCGATGCGATCGGTCTTTTCTTCTCCCATCCCGACAATGCCGCCGCAGCAGACTTTCATCCCAACCGCGCGCACGTGCCCAAGCGTTTTCAGCCGGTCGGCAAAAGTCCTGGTTGAAATAACCTCGCCATAGTAGCGCTCAGAGGTATCGATGTTGTGGTTATAGTAGTCGAGACCGGCCTGCTTCAGGCGAGCAGCTTGCTCAAGATCGAGCATGCCGAGCGTCATGCAGGTCTCCATGCCGAGGGCCTTGACGCCCTCAATCATGGCGACCACAACGTCCATGTCGCGCTCCTTGGGACTTCGCCACGCCGCGCCCATGCAATAGCGCGTTGCGCCGCCATCACGCGCCTTGGCCGCTTCGTCGATGACATGCTTGACGTCCACCAGCTTCGACGCCTTCACACCGGTTTCGTAATGCGCAGACTGGCTGCAATAGCCGCAATCTTCGGGGCACCCGCCGGTCTTGATGCTAAGGAGCCGCGACAGCTGCACTCGGTTTCGATCGAAGTTCTGGCGGTGGATCGTCTGAGCCAGGAACAGCAGATCGTTGAATGGCATGCCGTAGATGGCCTCGGCCTCTTTGCGGTTCCATCGCGGAGGCGTTCCGTCGACCGATTGCATGGTCTGGTTCACGTCGAACTCCGAGTTCATTCCAATCGTCATCGTCAAACCTTTGTTTGCTAGTCCGGTACGCCTTCTTGGCTTTGGGGCGCACTCGCTAAAGGCGAGCTGCGGCACGTCTTTCCAGCACCTCCTACGCCTGCCGAGCTGATGTTGCTCCTCACGCCGTAATCCTCAGTTCAAGTGCTTGCAGATGTTCTGGTGGTCCGGCATGTCCAGGCCGATGTCGAGGATCGGGGCGCTGTGCGTCAGCCAACCCATGGAGATGAGATCGACACCGGTCGCCGCAATCGCCGCCGCCGTTTTCGGCATCACCCGACCGGACGCCTCGGTGATCGTACGGCCATCCACTATAGAAACCGCGCGGGCAAGATCCTCGACCGACATATTGTCGAGCAGCACCGCGTCAACACCAATCGCGAGCGCTGCATCGAGCTGCTTCAGCGTGTCGACCTCGACCTCGACCTTCACCATATGCCCTGCTGCGGCGCGCGCCCGCTCTATTGCTGTGCGCATATCGCCGGCGATCGCGATGTGGTTGTCCTTTATGAGCACGCCGTCATCGAGGCCGAACCGGTGATTGGCACCGCCGCCGACGCGCACGGCGTATTTCTCCAATGCCCGCAGCCCGGGCGTCGTCTTTCGCGTCGATACAATCCTCGCCTTGTGACCGCGCACGGCCTCAACCATGGCCGCTGTGGCAGTGGCAATGCCGCTCAGCCGGCATAAGAAATTGAGGGCCGTGCGTTCGGCCGTGAGCAGGCCTCGTGCGGGTCCGGACAATCTTGCAATGGTTTCCCCGGCCCCAACCTCGCTGCCATCAGGGCGCCAGATCTGGATGTTGATCGCCGGTTCCACGAGAAGGAAGGCATACGAGACCAGATCGAGCCCGGCAACGACGCCCGCCTGCCTCGCTTTGAGCACCAACGTGGCAGTGCAATCATACGGGATAACCGCATCGGTGGTCAGGTCGCCGGATCTGCCCAGGTCTTCGAGGAGCGCAACGCGCACAATCGGTTCGATCAGGGTCGCGGGGAGGGGGGAGAATGAAGTCATATCAAGTGCTCCGTATGGTAGCCCGGCAATCGAGTGCGGCCGCGGCCCGCATTGCGCTGTGCAGTGTCAGCCGTGATGGGCGCACGTTGGCATCGTGGAGCGGGAAATCGGACCGACAGTGCGCGCCTCGACTCTCTTCCCGCCTCAGGGCCGCCGCGGCGATCATCAGTGAGACCAAAGCCGGACCAGAGGCAGCGACACTATTGGCTGCGATCGGCAGCAGGGTCGCCACCGCTTCGCGCATTGCCTCGCCGTCGCGGATGATACCCAGGGCGGCGGAGACAATCGGGCGGACCACGGAAGCGTCTGGTCGTGGAGGGACGAATGTGGAGCATCTGCGCGGTCGCCGGGTATACGACGTGCCGGCAACGCTTTCGGCAACCCAGCTCGCGGTGACCGCCGCTTCGGTGAGCGAGTTGCTGGCCAGGCGGTTGGCGCCGTGCAGGCCGGTACAGGCCACCTCACCGCAGGCCCACAATCCCTCGATGGAGCTGCGGCCGGCGCTGTCTACGGCGACGCCGCCCATGTGATAATGTGCCGCCGGGCGCACCGGGATCAGGTCGGTCGCTGGGTCGATTCCTGCGCTCCGGCACAATTCGGCGATGCCTGGAAAACGCTTGCCAAATCTCGGGCCGAGACTTTGCCGTGCGTCCAGGAATACGCGGCGTCCAACGGCAAGCTGGTGCCAAATGGCGCGCGCTACGACGTCGCGAGGCGCAAGTTCACCGCCAGGTGTGTCGGCGAGGAAGCGCTCTCCTCGCTCATCGATGAGCACCGCGCCTTCGCCACGCACGGCTTCGCTCACCAGCGGCATCGGCCGGCGCGGACCGTCGAGCGCAGTTGGATGGAACTGTATGAATTCCAAGTCGGCGAGTTCCGCCCCCGCCCATGCGGCGAGCGCCAGCCCGTGACCCCATGAGCCAGCGGGGTTTGTCGTGTCGCAAAACAGCCCGCCGACGCCGCCGGTCGCCAGCACCGCGCGACGCGTGGGCAGAGCGAGCGCGCCGGCTCGTCCTGCTGCGACCACGGCGATGACCGACCCGTCCTGCACGACCAGCCGGCGGACCTCCACATTTTCGATAATGGTGATCGAGGCTGTACGCCGAACCGCGGCGACGAGCGCGCGCACCAACTCGCGACCGGTGGCGTCGCCGGCTGCATGCACAATCCGCCGTCGCGAGTGTGCCGCCTCGAGCCCAAGTCGCAACGCGCGGTCAGGGTGCTGGTCGAAGTCGACGCCGAACCTTTGGATCGTCCTAATCGCTTCGGGTGCAGCTCGTACCACTCGCCGCACCGTGGCCTCATCGCAGAGTCCGTCGCCGGCAGCTATCGTGTCGCAAAGGTGAAAATCTGGGCCGTCGTCGCCCCCGAGACTTGCCGCAAGACCGCCCTGGGCAAGTTCACTGCAGGCTCCGGTTCCAAGCGGCGCGTTGGTCAAAAGCACGACCGGTTCCGGCGCCAGATGAAGCGCCGTCATCAGGCCGGCAATGCCGCCGCCGATGACGACCGGCGCCCCCGCGATTTCGCGAACCTCCAGACTCATAGGGAAAGCATGCGCTCGACCGCGCGGCGGGCGGGGCCGGCAATTTCGGGATCAATCCGGACCTCATGCCGGTTCTGCTCGAGTGCGGCGCGAATGTTGGCCAGGTTGATGCGCTTCATGTGCGGGCACAGATTGCATGGGCGAACGAACTCGACGTCGGGATGCGCGACCGCGACGTTGTCGCTCATCGAACATTCGGTCAGAAGGACGACACGCTTCGGTTTCTCACGCTCGACATAATCCGACATCGCCGCGGTCGAGCCGGAGAACTCCGCCTCCGCGACAACGTCTGGTGGGCATTCTGGATGGGCCAGCACGATGACGCCTGGATGGGCATCGCGCAGTTCCCGGATGTCTGCTGCGGTGAAGCGCTCATGCACCTCGCAATGGCCTTTCCAGGCGATGATCTCGACGTCTGTATCGGCTGCCACGTTCCTCGCCAGATATTCGTCCGGGAGCATCAGCACACGCGCCACGCCAAGCGATTCCACCACCGCCTTGGCGTTGCCGGACGTGCAGCAGATGTCGGACTCCGCTTTTACGGCGGCGGAAGTGTTGACGTAAGTAACAACGGGGACCCCCGGATACCGCAGCCGCATTAGCCGCACGTCGTTTGCCGTGATCGATTCGGCCAGCGAGCAGCCGGCGCGGAGATCCGGGATGAGCACGGTCTTGTTCGGATTGAGCAGTTTTGCCGTCTCGGCCATGAAATGAACGCCGGCAACCACGATGATGTCGGCGTCGACCGTCACCGCCTTGTGGGCCAACGCCAGGCTGTCGCCGACGATGTCTGCCACGCAATGAAAAATTTCGGGCGTCTGGTAATTGTGCGCCAGCACCACCGCATTGCGCTCACGCTTCAGCGCTAAGATGGCTTCAATATCGCCGGCGAACGCGGGCCATTCAACGGGTGGGATCACCCGCCGGACACGCTCATACAAGGACGCAGCCATAGGTAACGCCCCAGTCATTGGCGCCTCGATTATATTCGGTTTGACAATAAGGGAATATATCTACCTTGACTATAAGTATGTCAAGCCCGCGCCAGCGGTAATTTTGTCCCGGCGATAGCCCTGTCGTCGAGGACGGCATGCCGGAAGCGATAAAGCTTCGCCGGTCGGCCGCCCGTGTCGAGGGAGGTCTCCCCGGTCTCCTCAACAAGTTCCTGCTGCTCGACCAATCTCCGGAAGTTCGGCTTGTTGATCAGCCTGCCAGCCAAAGCTTCCACGGTTCGCTGCAGTTGCAGCAGCGTGAAGGAAGGCCGCATAAGCTCGAACACGACCGGCCGGTATTTGATCTTCGAACGCAGCCGCGCGATCCCGGTTGCCAGAATACGACGGTGGTCAGCGACCATTGGTTTGCCAGCCGCGGCCGCAATCGCGTCCCTGCCGCCACCGGCCTCCTCAATCAGAGCAGCTTCATAGAGCAACTCGTAGCGTTGGAGCGTGAGTTCCTCGTTCCAATGGCGGTCGTCGAAGCCGAAGGCTATCGCAGCGCGCTGCCGGCGCTCGCGTTGAGTGGTCGGCTCGCTGGCGCCGCCGGCCCACTCAATCAGGCGGGGCCGCAATCTATCGAGCAGCACAGGCGGCGTGCCGAAGCGGTGGTCCTCCCAGGGAAAATATTCGTACCAACTTTGCCAGCCGCACGCGGCCGAGTTCGTTGCCTGTTCCTTCCTGGTCAATGCGAGATAGCTGATTGAGATGACGCGCTGGTGGCGCTCAGTGCCGATGCGATCGCGATCGGCGAAGGTGTAGAGTTGCTCGATGTATCCAAGTGCATGGCCGGTCTGCTGCTCCACCCACCCCCTCAAACCCGACTGCAGTGATCGATGCTCAAGGGCAAAAGGTCCAGAAGGGAGGGTGTCCGCATGACCGACTGTGAGGACACAGGGCTCACTGTCGTTTACGGCGACCACGACGGCAGTCAGGTCCACTTTGGCTTCGTCAGCTTTGACGGCGGCTTTGCCTTTCTTGGTTCTTCTTGTCTGAGGATCCATGTTTGCGAAAGCGGGTTGGCCCAACGGAGCGCCTTAATCGATTGAATGTAACCTTGGAAGCCAGCACGTCAACACCGGAGTACTCAAGCGCTGTTTTTAGCTCTTCGCAGTCGCACAAAAATATGCCAAACGCGACACCCGCTGTTGGTAACGTAAGGGAAGGGGCCTCGGTTGAGCGCGGCTGGTGAGATAAAAGGGATGACTCCTCCAGATATTCGATCGCGAAAAGGCCAGACGCCACTTGTATGCTTGACGGCCTACACCACGCCGGTCGCGAGGCTGCTCGATCGCCACTGCGACATCGTTCTTGTCGGCGACAGCGTCGGCATGGTGCTGCACGGCCTGTCGTCGACGCTGGGGGTCACGCTCGACATGATGATCATGCACGGACAGGCCGTTCGCCGCGGCCTTGAACACGCGCTGATGGTCGTCGACCTGCCCTTCGGTTCCTACGAGGAAAGCCCAGAGCACGCTTTCGGCAACGCTGCGCGCGTGATGGGTGAGACCGGTTGTTCAGCGGTAAAGATCGAGGGCGGCGAGACCATCGCGGAAACCATCCGCTTCCTTACCGCGCGCGGCGTACCTGTCATGGCCCATGTGGGCCTGACGCCGCAGGCGGTAAACACGTTTGGAGGCTATCGTGTGCAGGGCCGGGGAGCCGATGCAGAGCGGATCAGGCGCGACGCCAGGGCGGTAACTGAAGCTGGCGCCTTCTCCTTGGTGCTGGAAAAGATACCGGAGCAGCTTGCACGGCAGATAACCGCCGATATCGACATACCCACCATCGGCATCGGTGCCTCGCCAGCTTGCGACGGCCAGATTCTGGTGAGCCACGATATGCTCGGGCTCTTCACCTCATTTCGGCCGAAGTTCGTCAAACGCTATGCCGAGCTCGGTGAGCAGGCTGAGGCGGCAATCGCCGCTTACGCCACCGATATGCGGAACCGGCACTTTCCGGCGGTCGAACATCTCTATGTCAACGCCTTGAAGGCCGGTGACTTCACATGAGCGTGCCGATCGCTCGAACCGTGAGCGAGCTGCGCGGCGTCGTTGCGCAATGGCGTCGCTCGGGTGCCACGATCGGTATTGTGCCGACCATGGGAGCCTTGCACGACGGGCATCTGAGCCTCGTGCGGAAGGCGCTCGAAAGGGCCGAGCGGGTGATCGTGACGCTGTTCGTAAACCCCAAGCAGTTCAACAGCCCCGCCGACCTGATTGCCTACCCTCGGACGGAAAGCGACGATGCTGCCAAGCTCGCTCTGCTGGGCACGCATCTGCTCTATGTGCCGGACACAGAGGAAATGTACCAGGTGGGCTTCGCCACGGCCGTTTCAGTGTCCGGCATCAGCGAATGCCTTTGCGGCGCATTCCGGCTCGGCCATTTCAATGGCGTGGCGACGGTCGTGGCCAAGCTCTTCCTGCAGGCCGGCGCTGACTTCGCCTTTTTTGGCGAAAAGGATTTTCAGCAACTTCAGCTTGTCAGGCGCTTGGTCCGGGATCTCGACATTCCGATCACTATTGTGCCCTGTCCGACAGTCCGCGAAGCCGATGGTCTTGCGCTATCGTCGCGTAACGTGCGGCTCTCCCCAGCCCAACGCGCCATTGCCCCAAAACTAGCATCGGTCCTGCTCGATACGGCCGAGCGGCTTGCACGCGGCTCCCCCATCCTGCCTACGCTTGATGAAGCGCGTGCAGCAATTCTGGCTGCCGGCTATCGCGAGCTCGAATACCTGGAGCTTCGCGGAGAAACAGACCTGCAATCGTTAGCAAGCCTTGACCGACCGGCACGCTTGCTTGCTGCGGCTTGGCTTGGCGACACGCGGCTCATCGATAACGTCGCAATATCACCCATCGGTAGTTGGTCAGGTGGGCGGAGCTCTCTCCAATCGGAAGCAGCACAGCAATTGCGGTGATGACGGCGGCGCGTCGTATGCCCTGCAGGGACAGGCCATCATTTAGAACCACGTCTCCGTCGGCTTCCAGCAACCTCCGCGAGGTACGCTAAGCGCAGATGCATCGCGTATTTGAAACCTTGGTCGAGCAACTCTCTGCAAGCGTCGATGCCGTCGATCTCCATGAGGCAATGGCGTCCGCCGCAGCCGGGTTCGACTTTCCGCTCTTCGCTTATTTCACCTACCCATCCGCTTCCGGCGACAGGCCGCGATTGATCTCGAATTATCCATCATCATGGACATCACATTACCTGCAACAGCGCTACCACAGCGTGGATCCCGTGATCCTGCGGGGACTGCGGGGCTGGGATACCTTCGACTGGGGTGTGGACCGCGATCACCGTTATTTGCCGACCTCTCAGCAGGAAGTCCTGGAAAAAGCAGCTGAGTTCGGCATTCGCGGCGGACTGACCATGTCGATGCATGATCATCGCGGCCGGTTCGCCGCACTGACCTTCGCCTCCAACGAGGCGCATCCGCCATTTCTGAGGTCGCTGACGCGCTACGAAAAAGCAATGCAACTGGTTGCGATCAACGTTCATATCCATGCCCGGCGCAGGCTCGCCGAAGATTGCGTGGTAGATGGCATAATGCTCACCCGGCGGGAGTTCGAGTGCCTGAAATGGGCGGCGTGCGGCAAGTCGGCCTGGGATATCAGCCAGATTCTCGGTGTCTCGAAACGCACCGTGACCTTCCATCAGGAAAACGCCAAGGCGAAGCTTGGCGTGCGAACCATCAACCAGGCCGTAGTGCGGATGGCTGCTCGGGCGAGATCCTGATCCTCTCCAAGTCTAGCTGTAAAGGTCTACAGGCTGCATTCATGACGGCTTTGCCCTTCGATTGCGTGGACACATCCCGCACGGAGACGACAATGATGCAGCTGATAACACCCGACTGCTACGCCGAGTTTGCGAGCGAACTCAAGGAAATGCACGGACTTAGGTATCGGGTTTTCAAGAAGCGGCTCGATTGGGAAGTGCAGACCGAAGGCGAAATGGAAACGGACTCGTTTGACAGCCTGAACCCCGTCTACCTGCTTCTCAAGGGGTCCGATTGGCGAACTTGCGGCTGCGTCCGCCTTTTGCCGACCACCGGACCGACAATGTTGCGCGATACGTTTCCGACGCTGCTGGATGAGATGGTGGTCCCTGCGAGTGCCGATATCTGGGAGAGTAGTCGTTTCGCGCTCGATCTCCCTGCGACAGCGCCGAAGGCAGCTGGCGGCCTGGCCCAAGCAACCTACGAGCTCTTCGCGGGGATCATCGAATTCGGCTTGGCCAACAATCTCTCCGGGATCGTAACGGTGACAGATACGCGCATCGAAAGGATCCTTCGTCTCGCGACCTGGCCGTTGTCACGTATCGGACAGCCCAAGCAGGTCGGCAACACCGAGGCAGTCGCCGGCTTCCTCGATATTTCCTACGCCAGTCTCTTGCGCATCCGCTGGAGGGGACGCCTCAACGGGCCGGTGTTGTGGCAACCAGTTCTCATCCAATCGGCATAGCGCCTGCGGATGCTCAGCCGTGACTTGAGTTAAGTCTGCTCACGGCCGCCACCGCCGCCGTGAGGGTGAGCGGACCCGCCCCACGAGCTTTCGACTGTTCCGGTCGATTGGCTCGCGCGGCCGGACTTTGGATTTCCGTAGGCGCAACCCGCAGTCCAGCGTGAGCACGCCAAAATGGCGCCCCTCCGCTTCGTCCAAAGAAGCCAACGTGGCTTCTGAGGTCGTCTTAGAATATTGGACCGGCCGCCGTGAGCGATCGCAACCTCAAAGCTTTGCCGGTATGCCGGTTTGGCCGGACCGTCGGCCAGTCGGAGCAGTCCCCCGATAAGGACCCGAGCTGACGCGCGGTCCAACAGCGCCCGAGCCTATGCTTTGTGCATTACCGTTCGGTTGGCCATGTCGTCCAAGACCGCATGAAGAAGGCTTCCAACCTCCTGCGCAGCGAGCTCTGGCGCAATTCCTACATCGGACAATTGAATGAGCATTTTCTTGGCGGCACAGCGCCAGAACGCGCTCGCCGCCTCGCCGTTCTTGGTCTCGAGGGCCTGGGCGATACTTTCGACCAATATACGTCGCCGATGCAGCGGAAATACGCAAATGTTTGATTCATGCATCAATCACCTCACAGATTCAGTTCCACAAAGAAAAACACCGGCGTCTTCAAAAGAGCCCCGCTAGCGCGGTGACGGTTCGCGGCGACATGACGAGTTCCACTTCCCCATCGACAAGCCATTGGGAGATGAGCCGCCGGACCGCATATCCGGGACCGCACATAAGGTGAACCACCATTGCTCATCCGGCTGCATTTTCCTGGGCCGTTCGACGAGGCGTTCCAGCCGAATTGACGTCCAATGACTTGATCTCTGAAAGGGCAGGGCGGTACGAATCACCCGACTGTTCCGCTGCTTACATTCCTGCGAGCTTGTGTATGAACGATTAAAGCGTGCCCGAGCCGTTCTTGGTGGCCGCCGCAGAAGGGAATCATGTCATCCGCTGCCTATCGTAGGCGGCGCGACTTCTAGCATGACTGCACTGCCCCGACAGGGCTTTGCAATCGCGCGTTTCGAAGCCTATGCTTTGGCATCGGCCGGCATTTACTTCGGTGCAGCCGACAGTAAGACGTACGCGCTCTTGCCCCGTTGGAAGAGAGCCTTGCCCGATCCCTCTTTCGCGACCAGGTGCTGAAGCCCTCACCCCGCAGGACTTCGCGCTTTTGCGACCATCGCTGCATCACGTCGAACCGGGCATCAAGGACAAGTTGGAGGTCGCGCATCAGCCGATCAAGAACGTATATTTTCCCGAGAGGGGCATCGCGTCGGTGGTCGCCACCATGACCGGCGGGCGGCAAGGTGAAGTCGGCATTGTCGGCTATGACGGGATGAAAGGAATTGCCGTCATTCTCGGAAAGGAAAGCACTACCTGGCGCCTGCCGGTTGAAAACCTTCGCCCTGCGATTAGCCCGTCGCTTCGCACCTCAGTGCTGGACTATGCCCACGCGTTCCTCGTCCAATCATGCCGGACGGCACTGGTCAATGGCCACTCCAAGGTCGAAGAACGGCTGGCCCGCTGGCAGCTGATGGTCCACGACCGTGCGGAAGGAGATAAGATCCTCCCGACGCATGAATTTCTGGCGACCATGCTCGCGCCCACCGCCCGGGGTCACCACGGCCCTGCAAATGCTTGAGTATCGAGGACTGGTGCACGCCAAGCGCGGCGAGATCACGATCATCGACCGTGCCGGATTGATAAAGCTCACACATGGCGCTTATGACAAGGAGGAGCAGCGTTATTTCGGCCTGGCCGCTGCCTGAAGCATGTCGGTTGAAACGGGTTCAGCCGACGTCTCCTTGCCCCTCACCAGGTCGCCCAAAAGCATCAGCGGTTTTGAACGAATCGCAGCGATTGTCCGCAATCGGACATAGGCTTGAAGGCGGTCGAATTCGTGCCATAAGTCGGGTTGGTCAGGGTTCAGGGAGGAATTCGTCATGACCAATTCGTTTCACACCGTCACCGTCGAAAAAGCCGCAGAAGCCTATGTCCTTTCCAGGGGAAGGGTCCGCTTTCTCTCCATGGCGCAGGCGATCCGCGCCATCCGAACACTAATGCCGGCATGCAAGGCCACCGACCGCGAGTTGGAGGAACTGTTGGCGGCCGCTTCCTTCGTTCATGGCGTGCCCGTCGCCTTCGACACAAAAACAGCCGATGGTGTAGAACCACGGCTGCATTCCTAAGAGGGCATGCCGCGCCATGCAGACTGTCAGAGGGCATTCGTCAGATGGTAGTCCGCTAACTTAACTGCAGAGTCTAAAGGACGTGTTCCAGCATTGCGAACTCACCGATCGCTTTGTTGCCAAAGCTGCCAGCAAGCGATCGCCTCATCCAGCCGTTTGCACCATCTCATCACAGACATCATCGCGATGCTACCTGTCCAGCATATGTCCAGCATTTCGCAAGGCGGCCAGAAGGAGCCTCGCATAGCCTGTGACATCGATCTGGGCCTGCATCGAAAGGGGCATGCTGGTCCAGTTCTCCAACGGTGCAATGAAAGGTGAGAAGGTGCCATTGACAAGGCAACAACAGCTAACAAGGCCCTCTCGGTCCAATGCCACCACACCGATCTTGTCGCCTGGATATCCAATGGCTGCGACTCGCTGGACCTCCAGGTCACCGTCCACCCGCACGTCAAAAAGAAGGCTACCACGGCTCCTCGTGGCTATCTCAGCCGCCTTCTCATCAAAGCTTGAAGAGAGCAAGCGGACGCTTTCCACCGCCATCTGGAAAATCACCAAATCCAGTTCATTCACGGCCATATGGGCATTTCCGCGCAACGGGTGGTGATTGCAATGACACATACTGCTTGTTCACAGATGTCGGTCACGAACGATCATTCGTCGGGTTCCGGTTCCGACCAACGGTGTCGCCACCTGATCGTGCTGCGGTTCGAACCTTCCGAACGCGAGCCGAGCGCGCTATGAGGTTGGAGTCTAGGTCTCGGACCCTGCCTCGCGGCCTGCTCATCTTTGGCAGACCCGTTGCAACGCCGCCGCGATGGCGCAAACGCCAGATGACGCTGATCCATCGCTTGATCGTGAACTGAGCTTCTGAACACCATTGGGACAGCAGGGTGGAAGGGCTTGACCAACGCTGCCCCCGTTTTCCAAGAGGACCCGTCCTCGATTGAATCTTTCGAGCCCCGTGCAGCGCGCAGCCAAATGATGACCATCTGGACCCAGCTCGCAGACCGCAAGGCAAAGAGGGAACCTTCCAGGCAGCCAAGCTGCGTCGACGCAAAGAGCGGCCTTTGGAGTTCCCAGAATCGACCCTTCCATAGTTGCGACAGGCAACCACTGCACGAGTGTGGGAGAGCGAATCGCAAGCATTGCGTGAGGTCCTGCGCGTTTTCCCCTCTTGCTATTTGGCACATCGTTTGCGCCGAAGTGGGCGCAGCGTTCGACCGGAGCACTGCATGGGAGAGGGAGGAGCCCCACCCCGATCCGGTCAAGGAGAGAGACGGTGTTGGTTCCAAGAGTTCCCCGCGCGATCTTAGCGCCCCGCAAGCGCCATTTTGCCCGGACCTACGTGCAGGTACTTGCCGCCATAATCCTGGGTGCCGCAATCGGCTATTTCCATTTGGAGACCGGCCACAGCCTGAAGCCGCTCTGCGATGCCTTCGTCGATGTCGTCAAGATAATCACCGTACCTGTCATCTTCCTGACAATGGCGACCGGCATTGCCGGCATGAGCGATCTGCAGAAGGTCGGCCGAGTTGCCGCCAAGGCGATGGTTTATTTCCTTACCTTCTCGACGCTAGCACTCCTTGTCGGGCTGATTGTCGCGAATATCGTTCAGCCTGGCGCCGGCCTCAACATCGATCCGGCCTCGCTCGATGTCGAAGCCGTTAAGGGCTATGTGGCCACGGCTCACGAGCAGTCCGTGACCAGCTTCCTGATGAACATCATCCCGTCAACGATTGCCAGTGCCTTCGCGGAAGGCGACATCCTGCAAGTCTTGTTCCTCTCGGTCCTGTTCCTCTCGATCCTGTTCGGCGCGGTCTGCCGCTACAACGGCCGCTCGCTCTTCTCTCTCGTCCGATACATCAAGGACGAGCTGCTGCTCGCAATGTCCTCCTCAGAGGCCGCGCTGGCCTCGCTCATGGAGAAGATGGAAAAGGCCGGCGCCACGCATTCGGTCGTGGGTCTCATTCCATTCAATCTGGACGGCACGAATATGATGCTCGCCGCCCTTTTCATCGCCCAAGCGACGAAAACTGATCTCCCGATCGGCTGCCGGATCCTCATGCTGTTTGTCGCATTGTTCCCTTCGAACGGAACAACCCGCATTACCGGTGCAGGCCTCGTCACAATGGCTGCAACGCTCTTTCTTGTTCCGGCCGCACCGGTCACCTCCGTGGGGCTTATTCTTGGCGTCGATCAGCTTATGTCCGAATGCCACGCGCTGACGGTTTTTCTCCGCAGCGTAGCGGCAACGCTGGCTGTCACCCGGTCCGGGGCGAGCGGGATAAACGACGATTCGGGGAGCGCCTCACTAGCGGACCGTTCAGCGCTCTGGCGGTGGACGGTCAAGTCGCCCGGCGTGGTGAACACAATTCCCCGTGCGAACGACGCTCAGCTATTGGGGTGGACCCGATGGCGCAAAGCCGTATTTGAGAAACCGCCAGATCGCACCGGCACCTGTGCGCCTGTAGCAACTGCGGGGCACGATCAAAACTGACCCATTTTACACCAAAAAGGCGGCCGTTGCTGCCACGCCGTCCATGGATTGGAGACTCATGTCTAAGCCGACTGCCATCACTGTCGCAGCTCTTCTTTTACTCCTCGCCTTGCTGGCGAGCCAATATAGCGCGAACCTGCACCGGCAGGCGTGGTCGACCGACAGGCAAAAGTGGAGCGGCGCATTCGACAACGATCTCCTTCGCCAATCGCCGGCAACCCGCAAGGCGATGCCGTTCTGGTCATATTCAATGACTACCACAACTGTCCGCATTGCAGACTGGCTGATATCAACTACCAAAAAGCCTTCAAGCATGAGCCCAATCTGAAGCTTGTGATCAAACAGTTCCCGGTCCTGGGACCGGATTCCCAATTCCCAGCCTTCGCCGCACTCGCCTCGAGAAAACAGGGAAAGTTCGACGAATTCCACCGCGCCCTTATGATTTCCCCCAGTTGAAGGGTCACTCTCAAGATCGCAGCGCGTGTAGGCCTTGACGTTGAGCAGCTCAAGCGGGAATGCAAGATCCGGCCATCGCAGATGAAATGCGCGCGTCCGCGCACTCGCGAAAGGTCTGCACTTAGACGGTACGCCCGCGTTGGTGGTCGGCGATATAGTGGTCGCCGACCTTGTGGACATGGCCAGCTTGCAACGCTTGCATCGCCGATGCGCGCTCAAAGCGTGCTGGCTCTCGTGCGGGGCAGCATCTGTAGACCGGCCACGCTGTTGTTGCCGGAGCGTGCCGTTTGTGGCAGCTGGCTTTGCTGTCGCTCCTCGTAATCTTGTTGCGGTCATCCAGCTGCCGTGGGCGCCAACAACAATCCTGAGCGCCCGCGCCTGAAGTCGCTGGCCGGGTGCTCGTGAACCGAGCCCGCTTTTCTTCGGCAAGCTCAGGCGGTCTTGGCCCTGCGGCATCGCCCCCTGGCGCGGGGCAGCCTTCGGCTGCTGACGGTCGCCGGCCTGTCGGCCGGCGTCTTTCTATTGTGGCCTTCCCCCTGGCGCAGGGTGGGCAGCACTCCCTTCTAGGCCCGCCGCGGCGTCCCGCAACCCTTCGCTTGTCGCTTTCGGGTCCTCCACTCCGTTCCGGTCCTGCTGATGCAGTCCGCCTCCGACGGCGGGCCTTTCCGGTCGCTTTTGCCGCCCACCCCGCTTCCGGGGAGGGCGCGCGATTGTAGAGCGGAGGACATCACGATGCGTGCAAACAACAAACGTTGCGGCAGCCGACAGGCTGGCGCAGACAGCGGCGGGCGCACCGGCGCCAGCCTTTATCAGGAAATCACCGACCGCATCATTGCCGAACTGGAGCGCGGCACCGTGCCATGGGTCAAGCCGTGGGGCAGGGCAAGGACAGGCCTCGGCCTGCCGCGGAATGCGGCCACCCAGCGCCGATATTCCGGCATCAATATCCTGATCCTGTGGGGCGCGGTCATCGAGCGCGGTTTCCCCAGCCAGAACTGGCTCACCTTCCGGCAGGCGCTTTCGCTTGGCGGCAATGTCAGGAAGGGCGAGCACGGCACCACCATCGTTCACGCTGACCGCTTTGTTCCCAAGAACGAAAAGCAACGCGCCGACACCGATGGCGACGAACCGCAGGCGGTGCCCTTCCTGAAGCGCTTCACCGTCTTCAATGTCGCGCAGTGCGATAATCTGCCCGAACATCTTTACGCCGCCGGCGAGCCTCTGCCTGAGCGCGAGATGGTCCCGCAGGCCGAGGCGCTCATTCATGCAACCGGCGCTGATTTTCGCGTCGGCGGCGAGCGCGCCTTCTACATGCCCGGCAGCGACACCATACAGGTGCCGCCGCAGCCGGCTTTCTTCCACCAGATCGACTATTACCGGACCTGCTTTCACGAGCTTGGCCACTGGACCGGCCACCCGAGGCGACTCGCGCGCGACCTGTCCGGCTCCTTCGGGTCCAACACCTATGCGCGCGAGGAACTGGTCGCCGAAATCGCATCAGCCTTCATCTGCAGCAGTCTCGGCATCGAGCCGACCGTGCGCCATGCCGACTACATCGGCTCATGGCTGACGGTTTTGCGCGAGGACAACCGCGCCATCTTCCGCGCCGCAAGCCATGCCTCGAAAGCCGCCGATTTCCTGCTTGGCCGCAATGTCGATGTCGAAGGCGAGGCACATGCCGAAACCGCCTATGGGAGCGCGCAATCCTCACACGCGACCGCCTTGCGCCTCTGATGACGCAAAGCCGCGCGCAACCAACTCGACAGTTCTTTTGAGGTTGCCCTAACGCCGATGGCCGGCGTTGGCGTCGATCGTTCATCGGACCGAGGTTCGCAAAAAAAGAGGGCGGCATTGATGCCGCCCTCTCGTTGCGAAAGCTGCCAGAGCTGGATTAGAAATCCATGCCGCCCATGCCGCCCATGCCGCCGCCGCCCATGCCGCCAGGCATGCCGCCGCCAGCCGACTCCTTCTTCGGAGCCTCCGCGATCATGGCTTCGGTGGTGACCAGCAGGCCGGCGACCGAGGCCGCGTCCTGAAGAGCCGTACGGACAACCTTGACCGGATCGACGATACCCATGGCGATCATGTCGCCATACTCGCCGGTCTGGGCGTTGTAGCCGAAGGTCGCGCCCTTGTTCTCAAGGATCTTGCCGGCAACGATCGATGCTTCCGCACCGGCGTTGGCCGCGATCTGGCGGGCCGGAGCCTGCAGCGCACGACGCACGATGTTGATGCCGGCGGCCTGGTCGGCATTGACGCCGGTGGCCTTGATGTTGGCCGAAGCGCGCAGCAGCGCGACGCCACCACCAGCAACGATGCCTTCTTCGACGGCCGCGCGGGTCGCGTTGAGGGCGTCATCGACGCGGTCCTTCTTTTCCTTGACTTCGACTTCCGTCGCACCGCCGACGCGGATCACCGCAACGCCGCCGGCGAGCTTCGCCAGACGTTCCTGCAGCTTCTCCTTGTCGTAGTCCGAAGTGGTCTTTTCGATCTGCTGCTTGATCTGGGCAACGCGGCCCTGGATCTCGGCCTTCTTGCCGGCGCCGTCGACGATGGTGGTGTTCTCCTTGGAGATCGACACCTTCTTGGCGCGGCCGAGCATGTTGAGGCCGACGTTCTCGAGCTTGATGCCGAGGTCTTCCGAGATGACCTGGCCACCGGTGAGGATGGCGATGTCTTCCAGCATGGCCTTGCGGCGATCACCGAAGCCCGGCGCCTTGACGGCGGCGATCTTCAGGCCGCCACGCAGCTTGTTGACGACCAGCGTGGCCAGAGCCTCGCCTTCGACGTCTTCCGAGATGATGAGCAGCGGCTTCGAGGTCTGCACGACGGCTTCGAGAACCGGCAGCATGGCCTGGAGGTTGGACAGCTTCTTCTCGTGCAGGAGGATGTAGACGTCCTCGAGTTCGGCAACCATCTTGTCGGCGTTGGTGACGAAGTAGGGCGAGAGGTAGCCGCGGTCGAACTGCATGCCTTCGACGACTTCGAGTTCGGTCTCGGCGGTCTTGGCTTCCTCAACCGTGATGACGCCTTCGTTGCCGACCTTCTGCATCGCTTCGGCGATCATCTTGCCGACCGAAGCATCGCCGTTGCCGGCGATGGTGCCGACCTGGGCAACCTCTTCGGAGGTCTTGATCTTCTTGGCGTTCTTGATCAGGGTCGCAACGACGTCGGTTACCGCGAGGTCGATGCCGCGCTTCAGGTCCATCGGGTTCATGCCGGCGGCAACGGCCTTGTGGCCTTCCTGGACGATCGACTGCGCCAGAACGGTCGCGGTCGTGGTGCCGTCGCCAGCGATGTCGTTGGTCTTCGAAGCAACTTCGCGGACCATCTGCGCGCCCATGTTTTCGAACTTGTCCTCAAGCTCGATTTCCTTGGCGACGGTGACGCCGTCCTTGGTGATGCGCGGGGCGCCGAACGACTTGTCGATGACCACGTTGCGGCCCTTGGGGCCGAGCGTGACCTTCACCGCGTCAGCGAGGATGTTGACACCGCGCAGCATGCGCTCGCGGGCATCGCGGGAGAATTTTACGTCTTTGGCAGCCATTTTTAGCTCCTGGCAGGGGCTTCAATCGAGCCCGGGAATTCAGTTGACGAAAGGGCCTGATATGAGCCGATGATGCCCATGATGTCGGATTCCTTCATGATCAGAAGGTCTTCGCCATTGAGCTTGACTTCCGTGCCCGACCACTTGCTGAACAGGATGCGGTCGCCGGCCTTGACGTCCAGCGGGACCAGCTTGCCAGCTTCGTCACGAGCGCCGAAGCCGACAGCGATGATCTCGCCTTCCTGCGGCTTTTCCTTTGCCGTGTCGGGGATGATGATCCCGCCAGCGGTCTTGGATTCGGATTCGACCCGGCGAACGACCACGCGGTCATGCAGCGGGCGGAACTTCGACTTTGCCATTTTCGGATTTTTCCCTGGTGCGCTGTTGAGGGGTTTTTGTTAGCACTCGCGATGGACGAGTGCTAACGCGATAGTGAGGTAGGCTGTAAGCGGGCACTCGTCAAGACGGACGAGGGCAGGCGAGGAGCTCTGGCCCCCTCCCCGGTGGAACCCAACGCATACGCGGCATCCGCGTTGATGGCTGCGAGCCCCACATTTCCATTGAATTCGGCGTCATGACGCCAACTTGCTCGCGCCGCTTCCAAGTCGTCAGTCGTGCTGCCGTCAGCACGAACATAGGGCTGCGCTTCACTTCCCGTCGAAGCCGCGGCAAGCAGCGTCGCCGTCAGCACGCTCCTTTGCAGATGCTTGCCAAAGGTGGACAGTGAGCGCACCTGCGCCGGGCTGTTGGTGCGAACGTAAGACGTCATTGACAACTCCTTTTTGCAAGTCGAGCCCCTTCTCCACCTTCGGCCGCCGTCGACGCGAAGAAGTCCGCATCGCGTTGAAGACGAGCTGCGAAAAAGAGAAAGATGTGTTTGATGGCTGCGGCCCCAACGGTGCCTTCAGATTTGAGATCACTTCCGCCGCGAGCGGCTGAAGCTCCTCGCAACGTCAAATCGAATCTGCTGCCAAGCCTCCAGGAAAGGAGAGCATTGCTCATCTCGCGCTTGTGCATGCAGTCAACCTTCGATCCGTGTTGCCACATCAAGAGCAAATGCCGTGCCAAAGCTCACTGGGAAGTGAACGCATGGCTCTCCCTGAAAACCTCACAAATCCAGCATGGTCAATTGTGCGGAACCCGACATGCGTCTTCTGCCACTGTCAGCTTTCGGACAGGCATGACGCGTTTCGCGCCGACCACCGGTCGATCGGTTTTGGGGCCGGTCTGTTCGCCTCATAAGAGCGCGTTACATTGCGTAGCGGTTTCCCGAGCGCCGCCACATGACACTGGACCTGCAGGTAGCACCGGCTTCTCATCCAGCCTTACTTTGGCCCCCTCGCGTATCAAATTCCCGCTGGCGAGCCCTGCTTTCATAGATCGCACCATGCCGGATGTCTGCTCTGGCGCCCGACCCGCTGGCACGATCTCGATCCGGCATAAGGGCGCAGCATCTTTGCAGGCCGTTTCATCCCGGCGTCCTGCTTGGCTGACAGACCGCACTTGGCGAGCGGTCTCCATGCTCTCTCCAAGGACCATCCCTGCGGCTGGCTTGTCGACCTATGGGCGGGTCCGGCCGCCCGAAACCCTCGCGCCATCAGCTTTTTTCCCCGCCGCCTGCGGCGGCTTCCTCGCGCCGCTTCGCTCACAAAAAAGCTGCCCGCTCGGGTCCTTCACTGTCGCTGCGGCCCTGTCGGATTCAGGCGGTCCTGACGCGCCCATTACGGTGCGCCATCGCAGGGGATGGTCCCCGGCGAAACCACAAAAGGAGACTTCGAAATGACCGCGATCGGTTACGTCAACAAGCAGGAAAACGGCGCCTACAAGGGCCAGTTCAAGACGCTCAGCGTCCGCGCCGACATCGATATCGTCCCCAACCAGGCCAAGAGCGCCGATAACCATCCCGACTTCCGGGTGCTTACGCAAGGGGTCGAAGTCGGCGCTGGCTGGATCCGCACCGGCGAGACTTCCGGCAAGGATTATGTGAGCCTGTCGATTGCAGCGCCGGAGTTCGGACCGCGCAAGCTCTACGCCAATCTCGGCCGAGCCGCCGGCCAGGACGATCACGACACCTACGCCATCATCTGGAACCCGGCCGACTGACCGGCCGAGATAAGAGCCTCGCGCCGCAGCCCCGGCGCGGGGCTCATTCCCAGGAGTTCCACCCAAACCCCGTCCGCCCTAAAGGGCGGCGAAAACTCTCCCCCGACTCTTCGCCCGTCCCCGAGACGATCTCCCTCGCCCATCCTCGCCCTCGCTTGTCCGAAGCGAAACGAGGATCATCATGGACGACGAAAACGAACGCGCGGCCCGCGCGAAAAAGGGCAGCCCGTTTCTCAGCACAGCCCAAGCCGCCTTCTATATCGGGCTCTCCCAGCGCACGCTCGAAAAGATGCGGCTCAAGGGCGGCGGCCCGAAATTCCGCAAGCACGGCCGCTATGTCCGCTATCACATCGACGAACTCGACCATTGGTCGAAAGGACACCCGCAGCACTCCATCGCCGGCGATGGCAAGGCCGGTTCCGGCCAGGGCGGCACGGGAGGCCGTTCATGAGGCGGCGCCCTTCCATCCATCTGATCGGCAGCCGCCTGAGGCGTGTTCGAGCCCGTAAGACGGTCGCCTTGGCCGCGGCCGGTCTCGGTCTTTTGGGCTTCACGGCGCTGGGAAAGCCCGCCCCTTGGCTGGTCTGGAACGCCTCGGCCAGCGCGCCGATCGGCCTTTACCGCATCGCTGCGGGAGCGCTGGCGCGTGGCGATCTCGTGCTCGTGCGCCCGCCTGAATACGCGGCGTATCTCGCCGCCGAGCGCAGCTATCTGCCTCGCAATGTGCCGCTGGCAAAACGTCTTGCAGCGCTGCCGGACGATAATGTCTGCGCCTTCAATGACGCCATCATCATCGGCGGCGACATCGTCGCGCGCCGGCTCAAAATCGACGCCGAAGGCCGACCTTTGCCATGGTGGAACGGCTGCCGAGCGCTCGGGGATAACGAGGTTTTCCTGCTCGGCAGCGACAAAAACCGCTCCTTCGACAGCCGCTATTTCGGGCCTGTTCCCACTCAAAATGTCATCGGGAGGCTCGTACCACTATGGACCGAGTGACCCTCCTCTTGTTGGGCATGATCGCCATTGCGCCATGCGCCTGTTCCGCCTCGACCGGCGCTGAGCCGGTCGCCATCTCCCAAAGTCCGCAGCTGCGAAAGTGGCAGACGTTGGTATCGGAAGCAAGCCGGCGCTTCCATATTCCCCAAGCCTGGATCTATGCCGTCATGGCTGCCGAAAGCGGCGGCAAGACAATGCGCGGCGGCCGCCCCATCACCTCCCCCGCTGGCGCCATGGGCCTCATGCAGGTGATGCCCGGCACCTATGAAGAGATGCGGGTCGAACACGGCCTTGGGCCTAACCCCCACGATCCGCGCGACAATATCCTGGCCGGCACGGCCTATCTCAGTGCCATGTATGACCGCTTCGGATTTCCTGGCCTGTTTGGCGCCTACAATGCCGGTCCCGAGCGCTACGACGAGCATTTGAAGCGTGGCAAACCGCTGCCAGAAGAGACCGTCGAGTACCTCGACCAACTCAAGGCGGCCGGAGTTTCGGCGGCCGACATCGAGGCGTTCGAAAGCCAATCTGTCGCTCCAAAGGCGCAAATCGCTCCTCTCGGACGGTCGCTGTTCTTCATTCATGACGGTGTTCACTCAGGCGTGCGAAACGGCGATCTCTTCGTGCCGCTCGGCAAGGACGGCGCGCAGCCGAAGGAGCCGGTGCGTTAGCCATGGCGGACGGGGGCGCGTCTGGCGGGGCTGGGCGCGGAAGGCAAGATAAAGGTACCGCCTCCAGGAGGCGGTTAAATCTTTGTCTGCACATCGTTTTTCCGGGAGGCTGCCGCCGGTGCCAAGAGGGTTTGACGTGTAAGTGTCTGATTTTGCTTGATATGTCTGGGAGGCTCGCATTAAGGATGACGAGTTCAGGCCGAAGCTCGGCAAAATCGGGTCGCGCGGCTCGAAGGCCGGCAAACGCTATGCCGGCCAGGTTCGTGCGGCGATCAACCGGGCTGGCGGCCGGCCGCAACGCGGTGGTCGCTTCACAGGAAGCCGGACAGGGCGCGGCGGGGCGGCCGCCGCACTGCTGAAATCGCGCGACCGGTATGCCGCCTTCCGCCAGCGCCGGGTGATCGTCAAGGCGCGGGTCGTCAAGCTCGCCGGCAAGGGCGCGGACGGGGCGCGTGCCCATCTACGCTATCTTCAGCGCGACGGGGTCACCCGCGAAGGTGAACCTGGCGAGCTCTACGGCGCCGACAGCGGCCGCGTCGACGGCAAGGCGTTCATCGATCGCGCGGACGGCGACCGCCATCAGTTCCGCTTCATCGTCGCTGCCGAAGACGGCATCGAGTACGACGACCTCAAGGCGCTGACGCGGCGGCTCATGGCGCAGATGCAGGAAGACCTCGGCACGAAGCTCGACTGGGTCGCGGTCGATCATTTCAACACCGGCCACCCGCACAGCCACATCATCGTCCGTGGCAGGGACGACCGTGGCGAGAACCTGGTCATCGCGCGCGAATATATCTCATCTGGCATCCGCGAGCGGGCGGCCGAGCTGGTCAGCCTCGATCTCGGTCCGCGAACCGACCGCGAGATTGAGCTTCGCCTGCGCCGGGAAATGGAGCAGGAACGCTTCACCAGCATCGACCGTCGGCTGCTCAGCATGCGTGATGATGACGGCCTGGTCTCGCCGGGCGGTCCCGACGCCATTCGCCAGACGCTGCACCAGGGACGGCTGCGCAAGCTCGAGCGGATGGGTCTGGCCGCGGAGGTCGGCGCTGGCTCCTGGCGCCTCGACGATGAGCTCGAAGCCACGCTGCGCCGCACCGGCGAACGCGGCGACATCATCAAGACCATGCACCGCGAACTGACCGGCAAGGGGCTTGCCCGCAGGGCCGCCGACTGGGTGATCCACGATCGATCCGGCGAGCCCGTCCAGTCTCTCGTCGGTCGCGTTGTCGCGCGTGGACTGGCCGACGAGATCAATGACCGCCATTACATGATCGTCGACGCCGTCGACGGTAAGAGCCATTGGATCAACATCGGTAGAGGCGAGGCGATGGAAACGATGCCTAATGGCTGCATCGTGCGTGTCGCGCCAAGGAACACCGAGCCGAGGCAGGTCGATCGTACCATCGCCGAAATCGCCGCCGCGCATGGCGGCCGTTACGACGTCGATATGCACCTGAAGCATGACCCATCCGCCACCGAGAGCTTTGCGCGAACGCATGTGCGGCGGCTGGAGGCGATCCGCCGCGCGACCGGCGGCGTTGAGCGAGAGCCGAACGGCACCTGGCTCATCGCGCCGGACCATCTCGATCGCGTCGCGAATTATGAGGGCCAGCGGGCCAGGGCCGAGCCTGTCGTTGCCGACAAGCTCTCCTCAATGGCGCTGGAGCGACAGGTCAGCTTCAACGGCGCCACCTGGCTCGACCGGGAGCTGGTTGCCGATAGACCCGAGCCTTTGCACGGATCCGGCTTCGGCCGCGACGTGAGAGAGGCGCAAGCTCGCCGGCGGCAGTGGCTGATCGCGCAAGGCCTCGCGCATAAAGAACAGGATGGGATCGTCTATCGAGCCAACATGCTTTCGATCCTGCGCCAGCGAGAACTGAACCGTGTTGCTGGCCAACTGTCGGAGGAACTTGGCCTGCCCTATGCCGAAGCGCGATTCGGAGGACGAGTAGAGGGTACGCTCCGCCGCTCCGTCGAGCTTGCCAGCGGAAAATATGCCGTCGTTGAAAAGTCGCGCGAGTTCACGCTGGTGCCATGGCGGCCGGTGCTTGAGCGCCATGTGGGCAAGGAGGTCTCCGGTGTCGTGAGTGGGGAGGGGATTTCATGGACCGTCGGCCGGCAAAGGAGCGGACCTGGTGTTTCGTGAGATGGTGTACAGCTTTTTAGCCAGCGGCGCGGGCAGCCATGCGAGCCCGCGTAGACCTTATGGCCGCACGCCCGCAATCGGTCGCATGGACCTGCCAGGCGGGGCGGCTTTGGAGCGTTCGGACCCGACACGCTGCGTGAGTGGCCAGACTTCGAGCGCTCGAAGATGCGGACTGTTGTCTGCTGGCCGGCGTTATTCCGGCTGGCCTATGACCGCGGCGCAACAGTTCACCGCTGAAGTTGCCACGGGCGAACATCGACAAGAGAAAAAACACCATTGCGCGTTACAAATCGCCGTTGAAAGCGTTTAGGTTGCATGCGCTTCGCCAAGTAAACGGATACCCCAGAAGAGAGCCATGACCACGGCCCGCCATATCGTGACGCTGCTTAAAAGCCACATTGCCGGCGACGAGGATCGTTTCCTCTCTATCGCGATGCAGCTTGCTGCGCATGAGGCACGTCAAGGCCATGGCAAGCTTGCTCAGGAGCTCAAGGATCTGGTCGACGCAGCCAAGAGCAGGGACGCCCGGATTGCCAAGAGCAGTCGGCCGGTTCCCCTTTTTCAGCCAAAGGGCGAACTCGCAGGCCTCCTGCATGTGCGCTATCCGGACCTGCGACTGACGGACATGATTTTGCCGGACAGTCTGCGCTCGCGCCTGCACCGCGTGCTGGGAGAGCAGCGCCAACAAGCAAGCTTGCGCGAGCACGGGCTTGTTCCCCGTCGCAAACTGCTTCTGGTCGGCCCGCCAGGATCAGGCAAGACGATGACCGCATCGGCATTGGCCGGGGAGCTTCATCTGCCCCTTTTCATGATCGTCCTCGATGGTTTGATCACCAAGTTCATGGGAGAGACTGCCGGAAAGCTGCGGCTTGTTTTTGATGCAATGCAGGCGACGCGGGGCGTCTACTTCTTTGACGAATTCGATGCCATCGGCGCGCGTCGAGGCGAACGCCAGGATGTTGGCGAGATTCGGCGCGTGCTGAATTCGTTTCTGCAGTTTCTCGAGCAAGACGACAGCCACAGCCTGATTATTGCGGCAACAAATCATCCCGAGCTGCTCGACAGAGCTTTGTTCCGCCGTTTCGACGATGTCATCGAATACGCCGTGCCCGATCGGCCGATTATCGAGGCGCTGCTTCGGGCTCGACTCGACCGCTTCGACACCAGAGGGCTTGCCTGGAACGAGGCGATCTCTCAGGCAGAGAGACTGTCGCAGGCCGAGATCACCCGCGCGGCCGACGACGCTGCAAAAACCATCATATTGCGGGGGGGGAAGCGGATCACCTCGGAAGCGCTCATCGACGCTCTGAAGGAACGCCGGCAGGCTTCGCTGTCTGAGTAGCGACAGCACAGATCATAATGGCAGACGATTTTCCGCGCGACCGCGCCCATATCCACCTTCGCAACAACGGCATTCGGGAAGCCTATCGGCGGCCCAACCAACTTATACATGCACCGCCGCTGCCGGCGCGTGATCGGGCGTCGCATGCTGCGGCCTTGACGCAATCCATCGAACAAGCGGTCGAAAGTGCACGCCAGCAGATTGCGGCGCGTGACCCCCAGCTGTCGGTCGGCACGCCTGGCTTTTACCTCGAGATCGATCTGCCCATGTCCGGACGGGCGGCCCTCGACCAGTTGGCCGATCGTCGCCAGCACATGGAGCTGGTCGCCGTCCATGAGCCAACTCAACCCGGTGCTCCCATCACAGCGTCGGTGTTCCTGCCGCAAAGCGCGCAAGCCTATTATTTGCGGAAAGTCGAGGCGTATCGAGACGTTGACACTGACCGCGGCAGACCGCGCAACGAGCCGCTCGTCTCCCGCATGGAGACAGTCAGGCTGGCGACTGCACGATCGTTGTTTACCGACCACGACGACCTCTTCCCCCAGGCCGCTGACGAGCAGGTGTGGTGGGAAGTCTGGCTGCGCGACGGTCGCCGCGAGAACTTCGAGCACATTGCCGAAGCCCTGAACATCACTTTGCGCACGCATGCGGTCAGGTTTCCGGAGCGGGTGGTCATGCTGGCACTCGCCAGCACGGCAATGCTCGACCGCATGATTGCGCACAGCGATGTCGTCGCCGAGCTGCGGCGCGCGAAGGATACGCCGTCCTTCTTCATGGGCCTTGGCGGCGCGGAGCAAAGGGACTGGAGCGACGAGCTTCTCGGGCGCGTCAGACCGCCTCAATCCGATATTGCGGTCTGCATTCTCGACAGCGGCGTACGTCGCACCCACCCGTTGATCGAACCCGCACTTGCCGTTGAAGACTGGCACACCGTCAAACCGGCATGGGGCAGCGACGACACACCTGCGTGGAGCGGCCACGGGACGCGAATGGCAGGTGTCGGCCTGTACGGTGATCTGGTCCCGCTCCTGGTCGGAGGCGATCCAGTTCCATTGCCCTTTCGGCTGGAGAGTGTCCGTATCCTTCCGCCAGAAGACGAGGCAAACGATCCAGAACTCTATGGCTCGATCACCGCGGAAGCGATCGCCCGCGCCGAGGTGCAGGCGCCGGAGCGCCGCCGCGCGATCGCAATGGCTGTGACAAGCGCCAGTCCGGCGCGTGGAAGGCCCACATCGTGGTCTGCCGCTATCGACCAACTCTGTTTCGAAGAGGAGCAGCGACGCTTGATCGTTCTCTCTGCCGGCAACATCGGCGATGACCTCATGCCGGCCGAGCATTTGACGCGCAACGATCTGGAAGCAGTCGATGATCCTTCTCAGGCCTGGAATGCGCTGACGGTCGGCGCTTTCACAGAAAAGGTCGATATCATTGACACCGACTTTGCGGGCTACGCTCCGATCGCGCCGGTCGGCGAGCTCTCGCCGCGCAGTCGCACTTCGGTCGTTTGGGACAGGCAGTGGCCGGTGAAGCCCGAGGTCGTCTTCGAAGGCGGCAATCTCGCCCATGACGGTGTGTTGCCTGGCGAGCCGATCGACGATCTGCAGATATTGACCACTTTCTATCGACCCGAACTGCGCCACTTCACCACCCTCGGAGATACGAGCGCGGCAACGGCCCATGCCGCACGGATGGCGGGACTAATTCTATCAGCGCGCCCCGAGCTGTGGCCTGAAACGGTTCGCGCCCTGATCGTCCACTCGGCCGAATGGACTCCGGCGATGCGCGCACGCATCGATGCGTGCAACGGAGCGAAGGGCGAGATCCAGGCGCTCGTGCGGCGCTATGGTTACGGCGTGCCAGATCTTGGGCGCGCGCTTCTGTCAACGGTGAACGACCTCACGCTTATCGTTGAAGATGAGCTTCAGCCTTTCCAGCGCGAGGGCGGCGCGGCTGCCAAAACGCGTGACATGAAGCTGCATCGCCTGCCTTGGCCGAAGGAGCAGCTCGCGGCGCTCGGCGCTGCCCAGGTCGAGCTCCGCGTCACGCTGTCCTATTTCATCGAACCCAACCCCGGTGAACGCGGATGGACCCGCCGGCATCGTTACGCGTCCCATGGTCTTCGGTTCAGAGTAAAGTCAGCGACCGAGACAGTCGACGAATTCCGAGCCCGCATCAATCAGGCCGCTCGGGACGAGGAGGAAGGGGCGCCTGCTGGAGGCGGAGAAGAGTGGCTGCTCGGCACCTTCCGCGATCGCGGCTCGTTGCACGCCGATTTCTGGTCGGGCAGCGCCGCCGATCTCGCCGAGCGTGATGCGATCGGCGTGTTCCCGGTCGGGGGCTGGTGGAAGGAGAAGCCTTACCTGGAACGCGTCGACGCTCTGGCTCGGTACGCCCTGATTGTGACGATGCGGGCGCCTGGGGTCGATGTTGACATCTTCACACCCGTCGAAGCAGCCCTGACTGTCGAGACGTCGGTCGAGACCTGATGCAGCACTGTCCAAATCGGCCAACAACGGAGGTTTGACCAGCCTCTGGTGCCATGGCGGCTGGTGCTGGATCATCACGTCGGCAACAGGGATCATGCGCGGAGGACGATAGGCCGGCAAAGGAGCGGGCCAAGCGTGTGATAATGGCGCCCATGGTCACGCCCACAAGCCGCGCCCCCTGCGTCTACGGAGAGGTGCGCGTCTGTTTAGGCGGCCGAGACATCGCTTACCTGATCAACGCGCTCGCCGTATTTGCGCCTGTAAGCGGCAATGAAATCGTCGTCGCTACAGATGCAGCGGCCGCTGGAGTCCTTGGCCTTCGGATCGTGCAAGTGAGAGCCAAGGGGGCGCAGAAGATTCACCCGAGTGCTCGTCGTCGGGCTCATGGGAAACCCCGCACTATGTTTGACCAAATCCGCGGCAAGCATAATCCCGGCAAGCACCGACTGAAAGGCCATCGGAACCACAGTTCGAACGCGGCGACTTCCTTCGCTAAGCTGGAACACCAGACCGCCGCAGATAGCCTGCTGATAAAAGGAGCGCAGGGGCTGGCCGACAAACGGGGCTAGCGGTTCAAACGGCACAGCCATCGCTGTAGCCACGCGAACTACAAAGTCGTTGGGAACTCCGGCATTGGTCTGCAGGAGCGTTTTCACCTGCTCGTGTGCTTCCGGTATTCCGAGTTCCTCGGCAATCAGCTGGTGCTCGTCCTTGGATTTTCCGGATGGCAGGTACATGCAACAAAGGCAAGCCTGGCCGTCATCGAAACCATGCCGGGAGATACCGAGATCGTGCTCCTGCGTCCAAGCGTTTGCGATCCATCGCGGCAGTGCACCTTGGACAGCCAGACGGTCGGCGGCGGTGTCAAGCGCCACACCCACTTGGTCGAAGACCCAATTGCCCCGGCGCGCAACATATTCTGCCCACGTCAGAGGGTGCGCCTCGACCTCAAGGGCAGTCGATCTAAGGGCGGTGGCTGCAAGAACCGCTTTGGACATACCAATCTCCGCCTGGCCAGCCAATGCGTAGCGCTGCAGGTTTGAGAGTTCGATCGCTTCGTGATCGATTACATGCAGACGACCTTTGAGATCGGGTTGTCTCGCTAGCGCCCAAAGCGAGCCATGGCCTATCGCACCGAGCCCAACGAGGTGGGTTTCGCCAAGGTCGACTGGGAAGTCGATCGGGCCAGGCTCTCCGGCTTTGGTCTTGTCGTAGCTGCATAGCGAGAGGTCGATGGTTTCGTCCAACTCGGCGCCGGTCAACTGGGCAGCGAAGATAGTTCGAAAGACGTTGGCGGCGCCGAAGCAACTGGCGGCGCCAGCTCCATAAGGCAGCAGACTTGGGCCAGAGCCCACCGGGTCCGTACGCGACAGCTTTGCCGCCCAACCGTCCGATCCCACGAAAAAGATCGGGCACCGGAGTGATGGGCGCGTTACCCCTGCAACGACGCAGACGGTGGCAGACTTGCCGGAACGCCGGATGCCGACTTTTGGATTGATCGACTTTGCCAAGCGCTCCAGCGCTTGGGCTTGAGAGCTCGCCGCGCTGTCCAGCGGGAGTATCGCCAGAACCGGGTAGAGCCTAGCGAGCAATCTCACCGCAAGATCTAGTGTCGCCTGGCCTTCGGCGCAGGAAGCGGCCTGATGGTCGAAGGCGACTGCCACGACCTGCTTTTCAAGAGCTGCTTTGAAGTCTCCCAGATGAAAATCGGCCAGGACCTGAGATGCCGCCGTGGCGGCGCGATCGATGAAGTTAGCGAATGCCATTGTTCAACTCGATATCATGATCATTCGCGACAGTGCCGCGGGAGGGAGCGCATTCCATTTGGCCTTTTCGTCAAGCCGATAGGCGGCGACCCGAGCAAAATCGAAAGGCTCGCGGGCGAAATTCGGCACTACCAGCGACAGACACCCAACCGTGGTAGCAACCGCATAAGCGTCGTCCGTCGTCGAATGGTAGGCGCGGCCCGGATGGCTGTGAATCTGGGCCAAGAGTTTCAGGCCGCTTTTGTAGAGCCAGACATTGAGCCGGTGCAGTTCTTCGGCCGCAACGATCACGCAAACGCCATCGTTTGTCCGAATGTGACGCTGCGCCGGGATAACCGTCTCTGTTACGGCAAAGTGCCGCTCTTGCTGAACGCCGACCCAGAGCGCCATCCCCTCATTGCCCTCGCGACCAACTGAGCGCAGATGCCCATGCGTGGTCGAGATGCAGCCGCGCGGGAGAGTCACGATCGTTACATCTCTCAAACCAGTCATTCTTGTATCGCCTGAGGGGATACCACCATTCCTACGATTGTCGGTTGGAGTTGAATCTGCAACTGCTCTATAGGAACGATTCCGTACTTGATGATCTTGTCCAGGATGAAGGCCAAACAGCCTTCGCCAGAACCCCGATGAAGCAGCCATGGATCACCTGAATGGGCTGGATTGTCGTGGTATTCCCGGACGCCCGCCATGCACAGGAATGGTTCGTCCTCGGGACTGTTGGCCTGGATGAAGTCCGTCAGCGGCACGGCGTTCTGCTGGATGAGAGCTCCTATCATCTCCGGCGGCGTTCCGGGCAGCGGCGGACGTCTAAGCATTTTCAGGTATAGATCTTTCCGGGCAATCGGATGACGCGTAAACGGATCGACGAAGACCACGGACGGTGGTCTTAAGTCGTAGTCGGTGAAGTCGACCTCGCTCGCTGCGCTGACCACCCGTGGCTTTAACTTGGGGCTGGCGAAAATGAAGAAAGCGCGCGGAAAGGTCGCCTCGATCAAGAAGCAGCCCTGAGCCCGATAGACATCAGCATATGGCCGGAACCGGCCGATCTCCCGATCAAACTTCGCTCGGGAGACCTCCGGATCCACACTTTGGTGTTTAGGCACCTGCGACGCCCGCCTTCAGGCTGAGGAACAGGGTCACAGTATTCGGGAAACCGAAGTCGCCAAGCTTCTTGTCGACATCGAGCAAGTTGCCGGCCTCATCCTTGAATTCCCAATTCTCGGCTGGTTGGGCGACATTCTGCGTGTTCTCAAGGGCTTTGGTACGAATGACGTGAAGCGGCTGGTTGGGATTGGCTTCGACCTGCGTGGGCTGGCCGTTCACCACCACCGTGATCTCGATCTTGCCCGGTCCGCCGCCGTGATTATCGCCCTTACCCGAATCCTTCGACATTGTCCTACTCCTGTGGCTTGCCAACCGCCCCACGCCCTGGCGCCCACCTGCGAGTGAGACCGGCGGTCTTCAATCGTTCACCCGGCGCCACGGCCGCGAGTACGCGAAAGACAGGGGATAAGCTACCGAATCGGTGCTTGCCTTCTTTTATGGGTGACTTGAGCCGCAAGTAAATGGTCTCAAATTGCTCCTCACAACTATAATCGATTAGAGCAATGCAAAAATATTGGCGACACGCCTATTCATCTGCTCTCTCACTCGCCTGCTCCGTGCTTGGCAAGGGGAGCTTTGACTGCGTCACGCGTCCCCCAAGCAGCCGATTGCGCCGGCAGCGCCGTAGGAACCGTCGTTCAGAGTCTTCACCACTCAAGCAGCCGCATGGATGCAGCCGACGCTCGTCTCCACAAACAGCGCAAGTGGTGCCTTGTTGGATAAGGTCGCCTCGTCCCTGGTGCAGCATCTGTCGGAACGGGTCCGCTGCGAGACCATGCCTCATCATCGCGCATGCGCAGCAGCCGGCGGTCGATGCTCGTAAGGCGTTCTGCTCATTTCGTGGCGAAGGCGCTGCTCGACTCGCGGACATATGCGGGCACCGAGGCGGAGGCTGACCAGTCGGCGCCGCGTTCGCGGATGTCGCTTGCAATGTGCTCGCGTGCGTTTGCCGCCGGCGACCTTGCCGTCCTCGCCTGCTATGGCGAGCCGGCGCAAGCGGATTGCTCGATACTGCCGGCGAGGCTGCGGGCCGGTCCTAACGGCCGTTCACAAGAGCTTGCATCAGCAACTGGCAATCGGATCGATAACTTCGCGATCGCCGTTATGGCGCGGAGATGCGGTCTCGCCGGGTTGTGGCTGGCGCTTCGTTGTGGGCGGCGCGTCGTAGCCGAGGGAGCAGGGGCGGCGCCATGATCCAGACCGAACGCGCGCTGCAGCAGGTGCTTGAGTGGGGGCGTGCCCTGACCGGTTTCGCGGATGAGCATGCTGAGGAAGCGGTAAGGGGCGGCCAGTATATCCTGCAACGCATTCACCCGAGCCTGCGCGACACCAGCGCCCGCACCGGCCGCGATCCGCAGGACGAAACGCTGATCGTGGCGTTCTATCGCGAACTGGCGCTGCTGTTCTGGCTAGACGATTGCAACGACGTTGGCCTGATCGCGCCGGAGCAGCTCGCCGCCCTGGAGCAGGCGCTGGGGCACGGCGTACCGTGCGTGCTCTCCGGATTCGAGGGCTGCGCTCAGCTGCGCGCTTCGCTGGCTGCGCTCGCTTACGATCGTCACGACTATGCTCGGCTTCTCGACTATACCCGGTGCTACTGCGCGGCGCTGCGCGCCGGACACGCGCAGGCGGCAGGGGCGCGACGCTGGTCTTACGCCGAGTACCTGCACAACGGCATCGATTCGATCGCTTACGGGACCGTGTTCTGTTGCCTGTCGCTGCTGTGGGGGCTGGACATGGCGACCTTGCGCGCGCGTCCAGCGTTTCGCCAGGTCCTGCGGCTCATCTCAGTGATAGGGCGCCTGCAGAACGATCTGCATGGACGCGACAAGGACAGGTCGGCCGGCGATAACGCGGCGATCCTGCTTCTGCAGCGCTATCCGGCTATGCCTGTGGTTGAGTTCCTCAACGACGAGTTGGCCGGCCATACGCGCATGCTGCACCGGGTGATGGCGGAAGAATGCTTTCCCGCGCCGTGGGGACCGTTGATCGAGGCGATGGCGGCGATCCGCGCGCAGTACTACCAGACTTCGACCAGCCGCTATCGCAGCGACGCTGCAGGGGGAGGCCAGCGTGCGTCGGCCTGGACGCGCCGGAGGCGGCGGCTTGGGCGCGCTGCCGTCGGTTCGATCCGACGCAACGCCGTCGCCCGCTGCTACGGATGGAGCGAGCATGAGCGACACCGCCCTGAGCCGGGGAAGGACGAACATCTGGACATCGTGCTGGATCGGCGAACGGCGCCGGCCACGGTGGCCGCTGGCTGGGAGTACATCCATCTCGAACACTGCGCACTGCCCGAGTTGGACCTGACGCAGATCGACCTGCGCGCCTCGCTGCTGGGCAAGGCTATGCGCGCGCCGCTGCTGATCAGCTCTATGGCCGGCGGCATGCCACGGGCCGAGGCCATCAACCGGCATTTGAGCGAGGCAGCGCAAGCCTTGGGGATCGCCATGTGCGGTTCGCAGCGTGTGAGCCTGCAATCCCGCAACTCCCAGGGGCTAACGCGCGCGCTGCGCCGCCTGGCGCCAGACATTCCCTTGCTGGCCAATATCGGCGCCGCGCAACTGCGGGAGGCCGACGGCCTGGACCTGGCGCGTCGCGCGGTGGACGCGCTGGAGGCCGATGGGCTCATCGTCCATCTCAATCCGCTGCAGGAAGCGGTACAGCCGGAGGGCGACCGCGAACTGGCGCGGCGTCCTGGCGCTGATCGCTGGCGCCGCGCGCATCGTGGGCGTGCCGATGGTGGCCAAGGAAGTGGGGGCGGGCCTGTCCGCCTCGGTGCCTGTGCGCTCGTCGAGGCGGGCGTGGCGGTAATCGATGTCGCCGGCGCCGGCGGCACCAGTTGGGCCGCAGTGGAGGGCGAGCGCGCCCGCAATGCCGCCGACCGTGCAGTGGCGATGTCATTCGCCGATTGGGGGATTCCACCCTGACCAGCGTGCAGGCGGTGCGTCGGGCGCTGCCAACGGTGAAGCTGATCGCGTCGGGCGGGATCCGCGATGGCGTCGACGTGGCCAAGGCCATCCGCCTGGGCGCGGACATCGCCGGGCAGGCGGCCAGCGTGCTGGGCGCGGCGACAGTGTCCACCGGGGCCGTTGTCGCGCATTTCGAGATCGTCATCCGCCAGTTGGCCGTCGCCTGCTTCTGCACGGGCTCGGCTGATCTGGCGGCGTTGCGTCAGGCGCGCTTGTTGCCCTCGTCGCATTTGTCCGCCGGTTGATGTCGGCGTCGTCCGCACGCTAACAGCAGGCTGCTGAAATACCTACGCCAAAGACAGACTATTGATCCCCCTGGCGAGACGGCTCGATTGACGGGAGCGATGTGTTCATGGAGCAGCTGTTCACGATGAAGCGGTTGGAAGATTTCGTTCCAGCCGGTCATCCTGGTGCCCGCACCGGCTGATGATCAATGGAGCGCTGGTGCGGCTAGACGGCATCCTTTCCGGCATGTACGCCTGCAGTGCCAAAGGCGGTCGCCCCAGCGTTGCGCCGGAGAAATTGCTGCGGGCCGTGTGTTGCAGGTGTTCTACAGCGTCCGTCGGAATTGATGCAGCAGGTGCTGCTGTGGCAAGGCCAAGACCCGGGAATGCCGTCAGCTTTGATCAGGCGCTTCGGGCCGTCGGAAACGCGCGAAGAGTCCGGCTTTCGAAAAAGGCCGAACGCCTCAGATAAAGCCAGAACTCCTTGGGTCACCATCAAACCAATTTGACGCCCCGGGACAATTTCGTCCGGCATTGTCCGGTGTGCGACGATGTTGGGGATGCGACATAGGCGGATTGCCGTGTATTTAAACCGCTTTTCCTTTGGCACGCATATTGCGCCCTATCGGTAAACCTCGTCATGGGCCGGCGGCAATCGCTCGGAGATTGTCGAAATAGCACAATGATTTCTGCCGGGGTGACATCCGGCCCGACTAGAGCAGGACCTTTCAGATGATGCAGAAAAGCAAGCGGCCATACTCGCGGGGAAATAGTCGCGTCAGGGCTGCATGGACGCTCTTTCCTGGTTGTTTCGGCGGCGGACGCCAACTCTTCAATCGGCACCCGAACCAGTGCCTGGATGTCCAAGGAGCGCCCCTGTTGCGCGTGCCTGGCTGCACCCGCGTGCTGGCTCTCCTCCAAGGCGACGCTTCGGCGCTGCTGCAGACCGGCGACGAGAACCCAACTTCAAAATTAGCATTCCGAAAACCGAAAGAAGTGAACAGGTATGTCCAGGATCGGCGCTTTGACGCGCGCCGCATGGCGATCGGCAACTCAGACGCTGGCCAAGGGTTCGAAAAGTTTACACCCGACGCTAGCGCCGGCCGATTTCAAGCGCGCACTTACGATCAACGATCGATATGGCGGGCTCACTGTCAATGTCCCCAAAATGCCTTTCTGGCTGACCGGGGGTGAAGCCTTCGTCTACCGCCGGACTAGCCACGGCGAGCAGCAGTTCATGCAGGTCGATGCTGCCACGGGTTTCAAGCGGCCCGCTTTCGATCAGGCGCGTCTGGCGGCAGCGCTAAACAAGGTGAGCCATGAGAGCTATCAAGCCGGCAATCTTCCGTTCGACCGTTTCGAACTGAGTGAGGATGGTCGCAGGCTCGACTTCCAGATTGAAGACACCCGGTGGAGCTGCGACCTTGCAAGCTATGACTGTACCAGCACCACATTCGATGCAAGGAAAGGGGACCGTAGGGAGCTCAGCCACCGCTACACGCCGCCAGCGGAGAACAACCCCGACAAGAGCAACGCGTCGCCCGACGGCAAATGGATCGCCTATATCAAGAACTGCAACGTTTTCCTGCGCAGCGAGGACGGATTGCAGGATGTTCCTCTGAGCCGGGACGGAGCCGAAGGCAATTGCTACGTCTTTTCGACGCTGAGCTGGTCGCCGGACTCGCGCCACCTCGCCGCTTACCTTGTTCGCCCCGGCTATAGGCGAGAGGTCCGCTACCTCAATTCTTCGACGGACCAGTTGGAGCGGGAATATTCAACAAAATTCTATCCCAGGCCGGGCGATGTCCTTCCGCTGCCCCAGCCAGTCCTGTTCGACATTGCCGGCCGGCGCCAGATCGTGATTGACGGTGCCCTCTTCTCGAACGTCTTCGAACTTTCCCCTCTCCGGTGGTGGGCGGACAGCCGCGGCTTCACTTTCGAATATAACCAGCGCGGGCATCAGCTTTATCGCCTGGTCGAGGTAGACGCCGCCTCGGGCCGCGGGCGCTCCCTGATCGATGAGACCAGCGAGACATTCGTTGATTATTTGCCGCTGGGGCATGGCCAGGAGGATGCCGGAAAAATCTTCCGTTACGATGTCGATGACGGGAAGGAGATCATCTGGGCATCAGAGCGCGACGGGTATGAGCATTTGTATCTTTTCAACGGCCGGACAGGCGCGCTCGAAAACCAGATCACGCGAGGTGAGTGGGTCGTCCGGAGGGTCAACCATGTCGATCCGGTCAAGCGTCAGATCTGGTTCGAGGCGAGCGGGATGAACTCGCAGGAGGACCCCTATTGGGTCCATGCTTACCGCATCGGCTTTGACGGCAAGGGACTGACTGCACTGACGCCCGAACCGGCCAACCACCATATCGAGTTCTCGCCTGACAGGCGCTATTATGTCGATCTCTGGTCACGCATCGATCTGCCCCCGCGCATGGCACTCTACCGCGCCAGCGACAATGCCAAGCTCCAGCAGATCGAGACGGCCGACATTTCTGAGCTCGTCGCCGCAGGCTGGCAGCCGCCGCTCAGTTTCCATTCCAAGGGGCGCGACGGCAAAACTGACATCTGGGGCGTGCTCCACCTGCCAGCCAACTTCGACCCGACGAAGAAATACCCGGTTGTGGAGAATATCTATGCTGGACCCCACGGCTCCTTCGTCCCAAAATCCTTCTCGCGGTGGACAGAGCCGCTCACGCAGCTGGGCTTCGTCGTTGCTCAGATCGACGGCATGGGCACCAACAACCGCTCCCGCGCCTTCCATGATGTTGCTTGGAAGAATCTGAAGGACGCAGGATTTCCCGATCGCATTCTGTGGCACAAGGCGGCGGCCGCGCAATATCCATGGTACGACATATCCAACGTCGGCATTTTTGGCGCATCCGCCGGCGGCCAGAGTGCAGTCAGCGCGCTGCTCTTTCACCCCGATTTCTACAAGGTCGCCGTCGCCAAAAACGGCTGCTTCGACAACAGGATAGACAAGACCTGGTGGAACGAACTTTGGATGGGGTGGCCGGTCGGCATTGAATATTCGCAATCCTCCGCCGTTGACAATGCTCACAGGCTGCAGGGCAAGCTGATGATCGCGGTCGGCGAAATGGATGATAATGTCGATCCGTTTTGCTCGTTCCAGCTTGCCGATCGACTCATCAAGGCAGGAAAAGATTTTGACATGGTCTACGTTCCTGGTGCCAATCACCATACTCTAGGCACCTACACCGAGCGCAAACTCCTAGACTTCTTCGTTCGCAACATTCTCGGTCAGACCCCGCCCGACTGGAACACCAAACCGATCGAGCTGGAATAGCTTGTGGCTCTTGCAATTGTTAGCTCGCCTTATCAGCTGTAATCAGGGCGAGGCGCGAGCAAATCTGCACCGAAGGACGATCGTGGAGTCTAGGACTTGCGCTGCGTATTGAGGATCGGCTCGCCGCGACGTTGGTCTGAGCAAACTGCTTGATAGGCACGCCTGCAGACCGCGTGTGTGCGATTGCAAGATCCCCTATCAGCCTGGTGTGAAGCGTTCAGGGGAAAAGCCGCACCCAACGCCGCTTCCGCTCGCCGTAACGCTACGGCGGTGCGGCCCACCGATCCGCTCGACGAGCATTGGAACACATAGGTCCCCGAACGGACGATTGCCTTGGCAATAGAAGACCCTCGTCGGTCATCGCCGCTGTGGGTGGCAGCCCGTCGGTCTGGAGCTGCCACGATTCTCATCCTCGCGTCACATATGAGCTGAAGCTTTCCGGATCGGGTATCCAATCGGCATCCAGTTGCTCGGCGATATGGTTGAATTCTGCCCTCAGGACAAGAGTGAGTAGAGCAGCCCCGCTACGAAAATCCCATCCTGGTTCGTTTGACGCATCGACTATTCAGATTGATTGGCGTGATACCCGGCGCGGCCGCAACACGCGAGGCCGTCAACCGCTGAGCAGAAAACCAGCCTTCGCCTTCCGCGGCGGCGGACCTCGTCAGCCTCTCGAAAGCTTGCCTGAGTAGGTTGCTCATGTGATCTGTGGAAGTGAGGATAGCGTGCACCCGTACAAACTAGACATTCATCGTGGCAGCTTGGCTGCAGGTGCAGCACGCCGTACCGCACGAGCAAGCGGACAGGCCGGCCAAGCCGGTTTTGAGCAGCACTTGGGCGAACTGCAGGCGGCGGACGAGTTGATGGGTGCGCTAGGCGAGGAGGTCCTCGTCAATGGCTCGCATGGTAAAGGTGAGTTGAGACCAACGAAGAGGCAGAGGATCCAAAGCAATCTGCAGCATGCTGTCACTGAGCGGCAACCAGGTGAGGTTGGCAACTCAGGCGCTCGCGTGATGATGCAACTCCCCACCGATCAGGTGGGTACATCGGAACGGGAGGCGCAACTTGTGATGCAGGGGGACGAGCACGAATACACCCCAGCACCGCATCTCGACGGGTCGATGCCCTCGACAGTGCAGCCGGATCGTCCAATTGTGGTCCCCGACGGTGCCGACAAGCGTCCTGTTTATTCCAACGATGCCACCGCCATCGAAGGGCTGAAGTCAGCACTCCTTGCGGGTAAAGCCAGGCCGGACACGGTCACTCGCAGCACAAATTCTCTTTTCGGCTTTAGTCGTTGGCTCTTTCAAAACAACAAGCCAGGGCTTGCTGCTCGGCTTTACCATCCGTCGCTGAGCCAGGATCTCGAGGAGTACGAGAGTAGGGGTGGTTCCTCCACCGTGGCTGGCGCACTGCGTCAATTGATGAAGTCGATGGGCGGAGCCGGCCCGATTGTGGGTCGCGCTGTCCTGAACCCCCATCCTGACGACGCCGCGCTCACCAGACATTTCAGATCCGCGAGCGGCTACGCAACTGCTCTTAACCATTTCAGTCATTACCTACGTCAAAATGACAAGCTCGGAATTGCGGGTCGCATTTACGATAAATCGCTGGATAAAGATGTTGAGAGCTACAAGGCCGCCTCCTCTAATGGTGGAGCTCCGATCGAATCTGCGCTGGTTTATCTCCGCAAGAACCCGCCGCGCGTTATACTCGGGAATCATCTGGAAAACGCGGTCAGCATGGAGGCTCGTCCCCGTGGCGACGCTGCTCAGCATACCGCACCACAGCAGGGATTCGATTGGCCAGAGGAGCTCCTGCCGGTAGGTTATAAGGAGGGCACCGATCTACCATTGTCTCTCGCCCCAACCGCGCACCAACACCAAGCGCCCGACTTTGGAGAGGCCGTCCCTCACTTGAACTGGCGCCACGGCGACCAGGGCGCCCCGGAGGAGCTGGTAGCTGCACGGGACAGGAGCAGCCCGCTGCCAAGCGAGGCGGTGCCACATAAATCTGGACGGGGACTCGCTACGCAGCCCAGATTGTGGGCGGAGAAATCCGCCTCGCCAGAGCTCTTTCGACGGCGGGCGGAGCAGGCTCTGCCGGCGTCCGCCAGAGGTGTGGAGACATCCTCCGCGGTTGATGAAGCCGCGCAGGCCGCTCGCCAAGCTTTGGCTTGGTTGCAGCAGGAGATGGAGGGGATCGAACCGATGCAGGATCCTCATGAGGTGGCTACACCGGAATGTGAGGCGCAGCTCGTCAGGCAGAGGGATGAGCACGAATCCACCCCAGCACCGCATCCCGGAGGTGGTGGGTCGATGCCCTCGACAGTGCAGCCGGATCGTCCAATTGTAGTCCCCGACGGTGCCGACAAGCGTCCTGTCTATTCCAACGATGCGACCGCTATCGAAGGGCTGAGGGCAGCATTCCACGCGGGTAAGGCCAAAGCGAACACGGTCACTTACAATGTAAATTCTCTTTTCGGCTTTAGTCGGTGGCTCCTTCAAAACAACAAGCCAGGGTTTGCTGCTCGGCTTTACCATTCGTCGCTGGATCAGGATCTCAAGGAGTACGAGAGTACGGGTGGTTCCTCCACCGTGGCTGGCGCACTGCGTTACCTCAAGAAGTCGACAGGCGGAGCCCCGATTATGGCTCGCCCTGTCGTGATCCCCTATCCTGACGATGCCGAGCTCATTAGAAATTACAGAGCCGCTTCGACCAAGGAGTACCTGGCAGCGCCTGCGACCGGACGGAATCCAGATACCGTGGGCGGCTATACAAATTTTCTTAGACATTTTAGTCAGTACCTGCGTCAAAATAACAAGCTTGGGATTGCGGCTCGGATTCACGACAAATCGCTGGATAAAGATGTTGAGAGCTTCAAGGCTGTCTCCTATGGTAATAGGCTAAGTATCAGTTCTGCATTGGCTCACCTCCGGGATATCCTGCCGCGCATTGTGCTCGGGCGCGAAACTGTCCTTTCTGCTCATCCGGCAGACGCAGTCACCAGGCGCGTTGGGGCCGCTGCTGAAGCTGGGCCAGCGGCACCGGCAAGAGCTCCCCAACCCGCCTCGCCAGCAACCGCTAGGCTGCCAGGCACCTACCGCGGCCTTCCACTGGTTGATGTGACCACACTGACTACCAGTTCCTCTGGGGCTCAGATCGGGGCGCTCGATCCGACAGCCCCGTCCAACGTTGCAACGGGGCGGGTGCTCGGCGCCGCCGAATGGCTGAGCGACGCCCATATCCAGAGAGATTACAATTTGCTGGAGGGGCAACTGCAGGGGATCAATCCGGCGCTCGCTGCCCGGACTCGGCTGGTGGATCCTTCCGTATCCCATCTACTGCGACACACGTCGCCGCAAGACGCTCGAGGCATATTGCAGTCCATCTATAATCAAAACAACGCCACAGCCGACTTCCTGTTCTTGCCAGTGAATAATGGCACGGCTACTAGCCCCGGCACCCATTGGTCGCTGCTGCTCGTTGATCGCCGCGACCCGGAAAGGCGGTTCGCCTATCACTACGACTCCCTCCAGCGAGAGGGATATAACGACGTGCCTGCAAAACAGCTCGCAGGACTGCTGAATGCCACCTTGGCGCCAGCCCCCATGGCCAGACAGACGAACCATTATGATTGCGGCGTATTTGTCCTGGAGGGCACGTGGGCGCTGGTTGAACGATTGGTGAAAGGGCAGCGGCCAGACCACGAGCCGCTGCCCCTCGACAACCTCGTTGCCGATCGGCAGGCGCTGCAAGACCGGCTAAGGAGGCGCTTGCCGCACGAGGAAGAGCCGCGGCAGCTGCTGGAGGATGAACCCGCCTCCCCACCGATGATGGCATTCGAGCCAGGGGAACTGCGGCAACTGTTGGAAGACGAGCCTGCCTCCACTTGGGCACAAATCAATTCGACCCCACA
>NZ_VFTA01000037.1:0-54483 GCF_007003935.1 Mesorhizobium sp. WSM4310 | reverse complement strand
AAGCGCGCGCACCGACCCTCCCCATCGAGGGGAGGTAAAAGTGCTCAGTGCCGGAAATGCCTGACCCCGGTAAACACCATCGCAATGCCATGTTCATCGGCGGCCGCAATGACGTCCTTGTCGTTCATCGAGCCGCCGGGCTGGATGACGGCGGTGGCGCCGGCGGCGACTGCGGCAAGCAGACCGTCGGCGAAGGGGAAGAAGGCATCGGAAGCCACCACCGAGCCCTTGGTCAGCGGTTCGGCCATGCCGGCAGCCTCGGCCGCGTCGAGTGCCTTGCGGGCGGCGATGCGGGAGGAATCGACGCGGCTCATCTGGCCGGCGCCGATGCCGACTGTGGCGCCGTCTTTTGCATAGACGATGGCGTTGGACTTGACGTGCTTGGCGACGCGGAAGGCGAATTTGAGATCGGCCATCTCCGCCGGCGTCGGTGCGCGCCTGGTTACCACTTTCAGCTCGAGATCCTCGACCACGGCATTGTCCCGGCCTTGGACGAGCAGGCCGCCGGCAACGGACTTGACCGTCGTGCCGGGCGAGCGCGGGTCGGCCAGGCCACCGGTGACCAGCAGGCGCAGGTTTTTCTTCGCGGCAACGATCGCCGCGGCCTCGTCTGTGGCATCGGGCGCGATGATCACCTCGGTGAAGGTCTTCACGATGTCCTCCGCCGCTTCGGCGTCGAGCGTGCGATTCAATGCGACGATGCCGCCGAAGGCCGAGACCGGATCGCAGGCGAGCGCCTTGGCATAGGCTTGTTTCAGCGACGCGCCCTCGGCGACGCCGCACGGGTTGGCGTGCTTGATGATGGCGACGGCGGCGGAGCGGCTGGGGTCGAACTCGCCGGCCAGTTCGAAGGCGGCGTCGGTGTCGTTGATGTTGTTGTAGGAGAGCTGCTTGCCCTGCAGCTGCCGCGCCGTGGCGACACCTGGACGCTTGTCGCCATTGACGTAGAAGCCGGCGCTTTGGTGCGGGTTTTCGCCGTAGCGCATCACTTCGGCCAGCCGGCCGCCAAAGGCGCGCCAGGTCGGATGCTCGATCTCCAGCGCCTCGGCGAACCAGCTGGAAATCGCCGCGTCATAGCTGGCTGTGCGGGCAAAGGCCTTGGCCGCCAGCTTCTTGCGGAAATCCAGCGACAGCGAGCCGATGTTCATCTCCAGCGCGTTCAGGACCGAGGCATAGTCGCCCGGATCGGTGACGATGGCGACATAGGCATGATTCTTGGCCGAGGCGCGGATCATCGCCGGGCCGCCAATGTCGATGTTCTCGACGATGGCCGCATAGTCGGCGCCGGAGCGCCGGACTTCCTCGAACGGATAGAGATTGGAGACGAGGAGGTCGATCGGCTCGATGCCGTATTTGCGCATCGCCGCCGCATGCTCGGGGTCGTCGCGCACGCCAAGCAGCGCGCCATGCACGGAAGGATGCAGCGTCTTGACGCGGCCATCCATGATCTCGGGGAAGCCGGTGAGCTCGGAGACGTCGCGCACCGCCAGCCCGGCCTCGGCGAGCGCCTTGGCGGTGCCGCCGGTCGAGACCAGTTCGACACCGGCGGCGGCCAAGGCCGTGGCGAAGTCGATGAGGCCGGTCTTGTCGAACACCGAAAGCAAGGCACGGCGTACGGGAACGAGGTCCGGGGCGGGAATGTTCTTGGCGGCGACGGCCATGGGCTGGCGGCCTTTCACGGCTGGAGGGGCAAGCCCGCGCCGTAGCACATGACATCAGGAAATCAAGCGCCGTGCACCATTCGGCGGTTTGATATGCAATTTGCCGGCCCCGGGTATAGGCTGATCTCCTCGCGATGGAGGAATATTGATGGCATTTGTCCGTATTGGCCAGTTCACGGCATTACCGGATACGACCGAGCGGTTGCGGGCGATCTACGAAACCGAGGCGATCCCAGCCATCCGCGCCGCCAACGGCAACATCAGCGCCGTGCTGCTGCAGCAGCATCAGGCGCGCGACACTTTCATGGCAATCACCGTATGGAGCACTGTCGAGGACGCGGAGCGCTATGACCGCAGCGGTCAGGCGGCGGCGATGGCCGACAAGATCCGTTTCGCCTTCGCCGGTCCGCCGACGCTCAGCACCTATGAGGCCTTCGGCATCCCGCAGCAGGCTTGAGCGAGCCGGCCGCCTTCGCGCGGCAAATCAGTTGTTTTCCGGATAGCCGACGATGCTGGTGCGCGTCAGCTGCCAGTGGACTTCGGACATGTCGGACGCCTTGAAGGCAAGCACGATCTGCCGGCTGCGGCGCGGGCCGCCAAGACCGGCGAAATAAATCGATTCCTCGACCTCAGGTACCACTTCGCCCGAGGTGAACACCCAGCTGTCGGCCTGCTCGGCGGTCAGCACCAGGCGGTCATGTTCGTCCTGCAGCAAGTTGATGTCGGGGTGGACATGGAAGCGCACGGTGATGAAGTCACGGCCATTGTTGCGGATCGCGGCATTGCCGGGGCGCTGGAACCGGTCCCTGCCGGCCAGCACATTGCCGTTCGACGACAGTTTCAGCTCGCGCTCGTGCAGGAAGCCGAAACGTGGGACGTAGCCGTCATGGCGGGCGATGAAGCCCTGGACGCCCTTCTGGTCGATGCGCTTGCACTGCACATGCTGCGGGCCGCCGATCAGCGGCGAACCCAGCAGGTCGTTGACGCGCAGCGAATGGCTGAAGCGCGCCGACGAGGTGTCGTTGATGGTGGCGGTCGAGTGCGCGGCGGTGGCGCGGGCCAGCGGCCGGAACTCGGCGGCGCCATAGGTGTCGATGCCGGCATTGACGATGTAATGCTGGCGGCCGGACGACAGTTCGAAGGCAAGGCAGCCGGCGTGCGCTGCGTTGGAAACATCGACCGGCGGCGGTAGGCCGGTGTCGGCGATGACGGTGACGCCGCCCATCGACAGCCGCTCATAGCCCGAATGCGGCGCGTGCAGCAGCGGCGCGCCGGCGGTGTCGTCATGTCGCAATATGGTGGCGATGCGGTCATGGATGGTGGCGCCCATGCCGTTGAAGCGGGCGAGGCTGCCATCCTGGTGGCGGAAGAAGCGCAGCGCCGGCAGCATGCGGTCGATGGCGCCGATCAGTGCCTGCGGCGGGGTCTCCGCCTGGTTGGCGTAGGTCTGGCGCAGCGGCAAAAGGTCGGCGAGGATTTCCAGCACCGACATCGGATTGCGTGAGATATGGCCGCCATCGGCGAGGATCTGGCGGTTGAGTTCCTCGGCGAGGTTGCGGGTGGCGCCGCGCAGCGCAGAAGCCGGCGCCGGCAGGGAAAGCGCGGCGAAGGCAAGTGCTATGCGGGCGCGCAGCCGGTCCTTGCCGTCGGGCATTTCGCGCGCCATCGACCTGAGGTAGCGGATCTGGACGGCCAGCGATTTCAGGAAGGCGCGATAGAAGGGGAACTCTGCGCCCTGCAGCACGACGGAGGAATGCTGCAGCCAGGCGATGACGCGCTTCGCCGTCGTCCCGGGCTCCCAGGCGATACCGGCAATGTTGTTTCCGTGCATGGCGATCCAGTCGGACACCAGGGCACGCGCATTGGCGGCGGCAAGTTCGGTGCCGGCGGCGCGCATGTGGCGCAGCCAGCGAAAGCCATGCAGCGTCTTTTGCCAGCCGTGATTGGGCACGTTGATCTGGAAGGGCGACTTGCCGCCGGTTTCGACCAGGTGCCCCGACAAGGGATAGCGGCCGTAATAGATCTCGAGCGCGATCTGCGGGTCGGCCAGCCGCAGGTCCGGCGGTGCGATCAGCACGCGTTCGGGCGTGCGGCCGGAATAGCGCCAGCGATAGACCGGCCCGGCGCGCAAACGCCGGCGCGTCTTGCGCCAGAACTCCTTCGCGACAAGCGTCCACAGACGCGTCGTGTTGCTGGCAGCCAGTGCCAAAAGCCCTCCTGGTCCGTCCTCTACCCCGGCGCAGAGTTTACATGAATGAACGAGTCGTGCGAAGGCGAATTCCTGGGTATAGGTCCGGGGGCCTATACTCTCCCTAAAAAAGTCAGCAAATCCTGTGAGTTAAGTCAAATAGCGCCGCACCCGCCGGCCGGACGCGACGCGACTTGCTTTTTGTTCCATGCATGTCGTTATCCCAAAACCGCTACGCACTTTTGGGCGACATGCATTAGCCGGCGCGGCGCATGCGCGCGGCGAAGAAGCCGTCCAGGCCCGAGCGTTCCGGCGCGCCGAGGTCGAGGTCGGCCGGCGTGGTGCGCAGCGTGCCTTGTGGCGTCAAGAACGAATCGATGCCGGCGATCTCGCCTTGCCGCAGCGGATCATCGACGACCACTTGCGTTTCCTTCAGAAACGCCAGATGCAACCCTTCGCCTTCGAGCGGGTCGAGCGAACAATTGGAAAAGACGATCCGGCCACCGGGCCTGACCAGCGTGACGGCGCGGGCGAGCAACCGCCTTTGCAGGTCGGCGAGCTTTTCGACATCGGCCGCCGTCTTGGTCCATGGCACGTCGGGATGCCGGCGCACCGTGCCGGTCGACGAGCACGGCGCGTCGAGCAGCACGGCGTCGAACAGCTCCGTGGGCTCATATTTGAGCAAGTCGGCCTGGACGATTTCGGCCGAGAGGCCGAGGCGGTCGAGATTCTGCGCCAGCCGCCCAAGCCGGTTTTTCGAGGTGTCGACGGCGGTGACCCGGGCGCCGGCCAGGACCAGCTGCGCGGTCTTGCCGCCGGGCGCGGCGCAGAGGTCGGCGACGCGCAATCCGCCGACATCGCCGAAAAGCCGCGCCGGCAGGCTGGCCGCGGCATCCTGGACCCACCAGGCACCTTCGGCGAAACCGGGCAGGTCGGTGACGGCACCGGCAAGATTTTGCACGCGCACCGTGCCGGTCGGCAGCACGATGCCGCCGAGTTTTTCGGCCCAGAGTTCGGGATCGGCCTTGACCGAGAAGTCGACCGGCGCCTCGTACCGGTGCGCGGCGAGAATGAGCTTCGCTTTATCGGCGCCATAGGCAGCCTTCAGCCGGTCGGAAAACCATTTTGGAGCTTCATCAGTCGCGGCAAGAGCGGCGGGCAGTTCGGTTTCCTTGGCGCGCGCGAGCGTGCGCAGCACGCCGTTGACGAGACCGGAAAAGCGCTGCGTGCGCGGATCGGACTTGGCGTGGGTGACCGCAAGGTCGACGGCGGCGCTGTCGGGAATGTCGAGGAACAGGATCTGCGCGGCCGCCACATGCAGCATATGCGACAAAGCGGTGGCGTTGGGCGGCAGCGGCTTTTCCAGGCGCCGCGCCAGCAGACCCGTAATGGTCATGCGGAAGCGCAGCGCGGTGACCAGGATTGCCCGCACCAGGCCACGATCGCGCAAATCGAGCGCCTTGTATTGCGGATGGCCGTTTTCGTGGTCGGTCAGTCCGTCGAGCGGAGTCCTGGCATCGATGACAGCGGCAAGCAGCCGCGCCGCCGCCTTGCGGGCGGCGAGACCGGCGACGAATTCGCCGCCGTCTCTATGATCCTGATTGCCTGAGCCTGCGCGTCGAGATCCCGCCACGCTCACGACCATCGGCCTTTGGGTCCGGTCGGATTGCGCCCCCATGGGTTGGCCTTAGGCCTTTCCGGTTCCGCCGGCTGTTCCGCTTGAGGGGCCTGGCCCCACGGGCCGGACGGCTGTTGTTCCCCGGCCTGCCGAGGCGCTGGCGTCGGGCGCGGGGCGGCCTGGTTGCCGCCCGCCATCTGCCGTGCCATCTCCTGCAATGCGGTGATGCGGTTTTCAGTGCTCGGGTGGGTGGAGAACAGATTGTCCATGCGCTCGCCGTGCAGGGGATTGATGATGAAGAGATGGGCCATCGCCGGATTGCGCTCCGCATCGGGGTTGGGAATGCGTTCGGCGCCGCGGGCGATCTTGTCAAGCGCCGATGCCAGCCACAGCGGGTGTCCACAGATTTCGGCACCGCGCCGGTCGGCCTCGTATTCGCGGGTGCGGCTGACCGCCATCTGCACGATCATCGCGGCAAAGGGCGCCACGATCATCGCCGCCAGCACGCCGACAAAACCGAACGGGTTGTTGTTGTCGCGGTTGCCGCCGAGGAAGAAGGCGAAATTGCCGAGCATCGAGATGGCGCCGGCGAAGGTGGCGACGATGGTCATGGTCAGCGTGTCGCGGTGCTGGACGTGGGCGAGTTCGTGCGCCATCACGGCCGCGACCTCTTCATGGGTCAGCCGCTGCAGCAGCCCGGTGGAGGCGGCGACCGCCGCGTTCTGCGGGTTGCGGCCGGTGGCGAAGGCGTTGGGCTGCGGGTTGTCGATCAGATAGGTCCTGGGCATCGGCAGCCCGGCCTGCTTGGCCAGCCCCTGGACGATGGCGTAATATTCCGGCGCGTTCTTCTCATCGACCTCGACGGCGCGGTTCATCGACAGCACCATCTTGTCGGCGTTCCAGTAGCTGAACAGATTGGTGCCGGCGGCGATCAGCAGGGCGATCATCATGCCGCCCGAACCGCCGATCAGGAAGCCGACGCCCATGAACAGCGCCGTCATCGCGGCCAGAAGCATGGCGGTGCGAAGGGTGTTCATCGTCTGCTCCTGTCGTGGTGGTAAAAAGGGGTCGATCGTCGTGAGTTCATGGCTATATGATGGGAAACACCTGCCCCCATTTCAATCTGCCGGGACTATCGCATGACCGACCAGACCAGCAAAACGCCAGCCGGCCCGAACGACGATGCGCCGCCAAGAGACCTGTCGCCCGCCGCACAGCGGGCGCTGGCCGAGGCCGAGGCGCGGCGTACGGATTATCGCAGCAAGGAAGCCGCGCTGCCGAAGGAAGTCGGCGGCCGTGGCGGCAAGGAACCCGGCCGCTATGGCGACTGGGAAGTCAAAGGGCTGACCAGCGACTTTTAGGGATTGGTCTCAAGCGGCGTTGCGCTGCGCCTCAAGCGCCAGCCAACCGCGCTCGTCGATGGTGATGCCGACATTGTCATAGCCCAGGATCGCGGCATGCAGCGTTGGCAGTGGGTGCGAATGCGTGGCGCTGATCACCATGACCGCGGCTTGCGCGGCCTCGGCCGCCGCGATGCCGGCCGGAGCATCCTCGAACACCAGGCAGTCGCGCGCATCGAAGCCGAGCCGTTGCGCGCCAAGCCGGAAACAGTCGGGGGCCGGCTTGCCACGCGAAACGTCTTCAGCCGCAACGATGACCGCGGGGACAGGAATGCCGGCAGCCTCCATGCGCGCAAGCGCCAGGGAGCGTGGCGCCGAGGTGACGATCGCCCAGCTTTCGCCCGGCAGCGCCTTGAGAAACGCCACGGCGCCGGCGATCGGGACAATGCCGTCGAGATCGGCGGCCTCGGCCTTCAGCAGCAGGTCGGCCTCATGCGCCGGGTCGACGCCTGGAAGGGCAAGGTTGGTGATGGTCTCGATCGCCCGCACGCCGTGGATCGTCGGCAGGAAGGCGGCGACGTCGAGGCCATGGCGGCGCGCCCAATCGCTCCACACCCGCTCCGCCGAGGCGATGGAATTGATGAGCGTGCCATCCATGTCGAAAAGGAAGGCCGCGAATTTTCTGCCAGCAAACATGATTTTCCTTGAAGTCGGGGGAGCGTGTCGAGGGAGGGCTGCCCAACCGTAACGTCAAGGCGCGGGCATGGAAAGGCACGAGGGCGTATTTTGCGGCGGTCCAGGGAACCACAGCCATCTCGCGACGTTGGAACGGCATTGCTTTCCATGACGATCGAAGGGGACCTGTGATGCTGATCCGGCTCGGCTACGAAATCGCCATTGAGTGCGCAGAGGCCACACCGGTGATTTCGCTGCTCGAGATCCACAAGGACAGGCAAGCCGACATCAAGCGGCAGACCCGGGTGCTGACCTCGCCTTCGGTGCCGACCAAGCTCTACCATGACCTGCATGGCAATGGCTGCCGCCGCTTCACCGCACCAGCCGGCGCCTTTCGCATCCTCTATGACGCAGTGATCGAAGACAGTGGCGAGACGGACGAGGTCAACACGCTGGCCCGGGAAGTGCCGGTGGCCGAATTACCCGACGATGTGCTCATCTATCTCCTGGGCAGCCGCTATTGCGAGACCGATCACCTCAGTAGTCTCGCCTGGCAGCTGTTTGGCCATCTTCCCTCCGGCTGGGCACGGGTGCAGGCGATCGTCGACTATGTCCACAACCGGCTGTCGTTCGGCTATGGCTATGCGCGTTCGACCCGCACGGCGGCGCAGGCGCATGAGGAGCGGGTCGGCGTCTGCCGCGACTTCGCCCATCTGGCGATCACGCTCTGCCGCTGCATGAACATTCCGGCGCGCTATGTGAACGGCTATCTCGGCGATATCGGCGTGCCGATCGATCCGGCGCCGATGGATTTCTCGGCGTGGATGGAAGTGTTCGTCGACGGCAAATGGTACACGTTCGATCCACGCCACAACCGGCCTAGGACCGGTCGTGTCGTCATCGCGCGCGGCCGCGACGCCACCGACGTGCCTTTGCTGCACAGTTTTGGTCCACACCGGCTCAGCCTGTTCAAGGTGTGGACCTATGAGCAGGAAGGCAATCTGTTCAATCCGCCCCATCACGGTATCGACAGGACGGCCAGCGCACAGATGCTGGCCTAAGGTATGTTGATATTCAGGTGATGCCGGCTCGCAAATGGCCTGACCTGAATCTCAACACATTTTGATTCCGTTCGCGCCCCAACTTACTCGGCTATCTCGGTACAGTTGGCCCGTTGCGGCACAGAAGGCATGTGCCGCATCAGGACGGTGCGAAGCAGTCCGCGATAGCCTCGATTCAAGCATGGTAAGCAGTCCGTAAACGCGGCTGATGCCGCGACTTTTTGTTTACCAGTCATTCACCTTCGACACAGCCGAAGTCCAACAAAAACAAAAGGTTGAAGGTTAGGGGCTCGGTTCCGGCGCCTGACGAGCGGCTTCCGGCTGGAATCCTGCATTGCCCTCATTGCGGCGACGAGGCCGAGGCAAGCGGAGGCTGTTGGATGCGAAATTACGGGGGTCTTGTTCACAGCGGTCGGCGGGTTCGCCAGACACAGCGGTGGAAATTTCGCGATCCTGTTCAGCTTTGCTGCCTCGGTCCTGGCGCTGGCCGCAGGCTTCTCGGTCGACATCTCGCAGCTCTACAACGCCAAATCGAGCCTGCAAGGGGTGATCGACGCCGCGGTGACATCGACGGCCCGCGACCTGACGACCGGGGTCATCAAGGAGGCCGACGCCAACAAGGCGGTGCAGAACTTTCTCGTGGCCAACAGCACGGCGGGCATTCTGCAGCCCGACCAAATAGTGCTCGACAAGCTTATCGTCGACAGGACCGCCAACACGGTGCAGGCGGACGCCCATGTCGATGTCGCCCTGTTCTTCCCAGTTTTCGGCATGGGCAATACGAAACGCGTCACCGCGTCGACGACATCGCTTTATTCGGACAAGACCATCGAAGTGGCGATGATGCTCGATGTGACAGGATCGATGGCCGCCAACTGGTGGGCAAAGACCGACAAGATCGGCGACCTGCAGGCCGCCGCTTCAACCGCCGTAGAAAATCTGCTGGACAACAACATCGACCCGAACAATCCGCGCGTGCGCGTGGCCATTGTTCCCTATGCCGAAGCGGTGAATACGGGCGGCCTCGCCGACAGCGTTTTCGTCGAGCAGGCAGGGGGCTCGAATCTGCCACCACCAGTGCCATCAGCGGGTGCACCGATCCCGGTTGGCTCATCCGTGACCCTGCGGCCCGACAAATGCGCCACCGAGCGCAAGGACAAGGATGGCTATGCCGATTACTCGTCCGACGGGCCGTCCGAGTTGCGCAGGAACAACCAGAACCAGGAGTATCTCGCCAAGGTCAACCGCGATGATCGCATGGGTACCTGCCCGACGCCGGAGCTCATTCCGCTGACAGCCGACAAACAGAAATTGCTCGACACGATTGCTGATTTCAAGGCGGCGGGCGTGACCGCCGGCGGCATCGCCGTGCAATGGGGCTATTACATGCTCTCGCCGTCCTGGCGCTCGACCATTGTCAACGCCCGGCTGGGCACCGGTCCCGCCAATTTCGACAACAGAAAGGTCGGCAAGGTCGCGATCCTGATGACGGACGGCCAGTTCAACACGGCGTTCGCCGGCGGGCGAAGCGCACCCAGATCGCAGAATGCCGGTCAGATGTCGCGAAGCAATGCCGAAAGCATTTGCGACAACATGAAGCGCGACGGCATCGAGATCTTCACCATAGGTTTCGATCTCGACGATCCGTCGATGACATCGACCGAGCGGGATCAGGCAAAGAGCGTGCTCCAGGGCTGCTCGACAGCGGACACGTCCACCCTGAAACATTATTACGAGGCGGCTACGGGTCCCGAACTGAACGAAGCGTTCAATGCCATCGTGCAGAACATCGAGCGGCTGACGATCGCCAAGTGAACCGCCGTGGCCTCCGGCGACATTGGCCCAACGGAAAAGGCCGCCGCTTCTTTCGAAGCCGGCGGCCTTCCGTGTTTCCGTCCATGGCGCGGCCTGTGGCGGCAACCCCTTCGGGCTACCTGCCGCGCATCTCGCGCCTTAACGGGAAGACTGCTTCCCGAAAGTGCAATCCGCTGAGGCCACGTTCTGGAAAACGAAATCACTCGACATCGGATCACCTCCTTTCGATTTGTTGAACACATCCTCATGATGGGGTGCGTTGCAGCAAATGACAAGATGCCGGGCTGAAAAAGGCGTCCCGCCGGAGAATGCCGCGCAGTCGGGTCCGCGTGCTTCGGCTTGCGATCCCCGGCCAAAACGGACAACATGGCGTTATCGGTCACGGGAGGGACCATGGACGCCACCGAGAGAGCCGCGCGCATCGTACGAACCGTGATCGGGGCGCTGCAGCCGGGCTTTGCCGTCAGGCTATGGACCGGGGAACGGATCGGCCCCGCCGGCGGTCCTGTGCTTGCCATCAACGACCAGGATATCGTCTGGCAACTAGCCCGTCGGCCGACTTTCTCGACGCTGGTCGAGATGTGGATTTCCAAAACCGTCGATATCGAAGAGGGATCGCTGTTCGATTTCTACGCCCTGCCTTCGCAAGGTAAGTTGAAGACAAAGCTCAGATCGCTGCCGAAGCTGGCGATTCTGCGCGACCTCCCGGCCGTGCTGCTTTCGCGAAAGCAGATGACGGCACGCACCGATCTATCGGGACACAATCCTTATGTCAGCGGTTCGAGCAAGGAGGCGATCCAGCATCACTACGACATTTCGAATGCTTTCTACCGGCTCTTCCTCGACGAACGAATGGTCTACAGCTGCGGCTATTTCAGGGATTTCGCCAACGGCATAGACCAGGCGCAGATCGACAAGCTCGACCACATCTGCCGCAAGCTCCGGCTGAAGCCGGGCGAAAGCCTGCTCGACATCGGCTGCGGCTGGGGGGCGATGCTGATCCACGCGGCGAAGCATTACGGCGTCGTCGGCCGTGGCGTGTCGCTGTCGGAAGCGCAGACGAAGCTGGCGCGCGAACGCATCCGCGCCGAGGGGCTCGAGGACCGCATCACCATCGAGATAAAATCCTACGCCGAGCTTTCCGGCACGTTCGACAAGATATCGTCGATCGGCATGTTCGAGCATCTGGGCCTCGCCAACCATGCGGCCTATTTCTCGACCGTCCACCGTCTGCTGAAGCCCGGCGGCATCTACCTGCACCACGCCATCACGCGGCGCAGCAAGGGCGACCCGAAGAAGACCCTGCGCAAAGGACCGGAATACAGGGCGCTGATCAAATACATCTTCCCGGGCGGCGAGCTCGACACCATCGGCATGACGCTCGGGAATCTCGAGGCGCACGGTTTCCTCGTCGCCGACGTCGAGAATTTGCGCGAGCATTATGCCCGCACCTGCAGGCTGTGGGCCGAGCGCCTGCAGGCCCGCTTCGATGAGGCGATCGCTGAGGTTGGCGAGCCCAAGGCACGGCTCTGGCTGCTTTATCTCACCGGCTGTTCGATCACCTTCGATCGCGGCTCGGCGCAGATTTTCCAGACAGTCGTCACCAAGCGCGCGCGGGGGCCAAGCGGCCTGCCGCCGACACGGGCCGACCTTTATCGGTAGCTACAGAAAACGCATCGCGTCGCCGACCTTGATACCGGCCGGCCGATCCACTGTGCAGTAGACGCCGAGATTGTGCGCGTTGTGGCGGACCAGATTGCGCAGGATGCCGGGATCGTGGTCGAAGCCGTCCTGGGCGATGATGGTGAAGCCGCAGCGGCGGCAAGGCTCCGAAATGGTCACCAGCAGATCGCCGATCGCGAGCTTGCGGCCGATCCATTCCGTTTCGGGGAACGAGCCTTCCACCGCCGCCATGTCGACGACGACGTTGGGGCGGAAGCGGCGCGGATCGGCGGCGCCATCCGGATGCAGCGCCTTCAGGCGCGCCAACGACGCCGTGGTCAAAAGGTGGATAGGCGCCTTGCTGTAGCGGGCGGCGGTGACCGGACCGGCATAGGCCGGCGGCGCATTCTCCCGGCCGAAGGGCCGGATCGAGGCGGCGAAGCCGAGATAGGCCGATATGGCACGGTCGCATTCGGCGCCGGGTGCGCTCACCCAGTCGCCGCCAGGGACGGCGATCTCCAGGTCGCGATCATTGGCCAGCCGGGTGCGAATGCGCGGCACCTTGTGCCATTTCGCCTCGCGGTCGGGCCTCGCGATCTCGTTGTCCGAGACATCGACGAGGCCGAACATGCGGTCGCCCGCCATGCCCGCCGGTCCGACAAGGATGGCGTCCTGGCGCTCGCCGGCGAGTGAACTCGCCGGATAGCGCCAGAGCTGCGCGACAGTGCCGATATCATTCATTCCGCTGGTCTCTCGTTGGCCGGGCTTCCCGCGACCTTCGACCAGTCGTTTTCAGCCTTTCTTGTTCTGCCGGTTGGCGATGAGATCGTCAACGACGGCCGGATCGGCGAGTGTCGAGGTGTCGCCCAGGGTGGCGAAATCGTCCTCGGCTATCTTGCGCAGGATGCGGCGCATGATCTTGCCCGAGCGTGTCTTGGGCAGGCCGGGAGCGAACTGGATCTTGTCGGGCGAAGCGATGGCGCCGATCTCCTTGCGGACGTGGGCGATGAGCTCCTTGCGCAGTTCCTCGGTCGGCCCCACCCCCTTCATCAAGGTGACGTAGCTGTAGATGCCCTGGCCCTTGATGTCGTGCGGATAGCCGACGACGGCGGCCTCGGACACCGTGTCATGGCTGACCAGCGCCGATTCGACTTCCGCCGTACCCATGCGGTGGCCGGAGACGTTGATGACGTCGTCGACACGGCCGGTGATCCAGTAGTAGCCGTCGGCGTCGCGCCTGCAGCCGTCACCAGTGAAATACTTCCCCTTGTAGGTGGAAAAATAGGTCTGCACGAAACGGTCGTGATCGCCATAGACGGTGCGCATCTGGCCCGGCCAGGAATCGGTGATGCAGAGATTGCCGTCGGCCGCCCCTTCCAGCACCTTGCCTTCGCCGTCGACCAGCTGCGGCTTGACGCCGAAGAAGGGCCGCGTCGCCGAGCCGGGCTTGAGGTCGGTGGCGCCCGGCAGCGGCGTGATCAGGATGCCGCCGGTCTCGGTCTGCCACCAGGTGTCGACGATCGGCACCTTGCCGTTGCCGACGACGTTGAAATACCACTCCCAGGCTTCCGGGTTGATCGGCTCGCCGACCGAACCGAGCACGCGCAGCGATTTGCGCGAGGTCTTCTTGACCGGATCGTTGCCGGCGCCCATCAGCGCGCGCAGCGCGGTCGGGGCGGTGTAGAAGATGTTGACCTTGTGCTTGTCGATGACTTCCCAGAAGCGCGCCTGCGAGGGGTAGTTCGGCACGCCCTCGAACATCAGCGTGGTGGCGCCGTTGGCGAGCGGGCCATAGACGATGTAGCTGTGGCCGGTGACCCAGCCGACATCGGCGGTGCACCAGTAGATGTCGCCGTCATGGTAGTCGAAGACATATTGGTGCGTCATCGAGGCATAGACGAGATAGCCGGCGGTGGTGTGCAGCACGCCCTTCGGCTTGCCGGTCGAGCCTGAGGTGTAAAGGATGAACAGCGGGTCTTCCGCTTTCATCTTCTCGGGCTTGCACTCGGCCTTCACCGTCGCGACCTCGTCGTGATACCAGAGGTCGCGGCCCGGCGCCCAGCCGATCTTGCCGCCGGTGCGGCGCACGACGAGGACGTTCTTCACCATGACGAAGTTCTTGGCGGCGATGTCGATCGCCTTGTCGGTGTTCTCCTTCAGCGGAATCGACTTGCCGCCGCGCAGGCCCTCATCCGATGTGATGACGAAGGTCGATTCGCAGTCGACGATGCGGCCGGCCAGCGCATCGGGCGAGAAGCCGCCGAAGACGATCGAATGGATGGCGCCGATACGCGTGCAGGCCAGCATCGCATAGGCGGCTTCCGGGATCATCGGCATGTAGATGGTGACGCGGTCGCCCTTCTTGACGCCGTGCTTCTTCATCACATTGGCGAGCCGGCAAACGTGCTCGTAGAGCTCGTTGTAGGTAATTTTCTTGTCGTCGTAGGGGTTGTCGCCTTCCCAGATGATGGCGGTCTGGTTGCCACGCTTCTTCAGATGGCGGTCGATGCAATTGTACGAGACATTGGTCAGCCCGTCCTCGAACCATTTGATCGCGACCTTGCCGTCGAAGGAGGTGTTCTTGACCTTGCTGAACGGCTTGAACCAGTCGATGCGCTTGCCGTGCTTGCCCCAGAACTTGTCCGGGTTCTTGATGCTGTCGGCATACCATTTCAGGTAGGTGTCGTTGTCGATCAGCGCGTTCTTCTTCCACGCCGGCTGGACGCGATGGACATGAACCTCGGACATTCCTGACTTTCCTCCCAAACCAATCCGCCGCCTTGAACCGCCGGCTGGATCGCGGCGAAGCGGCCGCGAATTCGGCGGCATTATTACCAGTTCCGGCGTTACGGCAATATTAGACGTTGGATTTGCGTGGCGGGATGCCGCAGGGGCATTGGCGGACGTTGTCAGCACTCAGCTTAGCTCGCTGCTAACTGTATGTTTTCGCGTCGAAAAGCCTGTTTCGATCAGGAAAAATCAATAGACAGTTAAGCAACGGCGCGCACAATCTGACGTTGGGAGGAAAGGAGACTCAACCAAGGGACCGCCAAGGGGGCAGCAATGCGCGACCATGCCGAAATGGACCTGATGCTCAAAGGCTATGGCCTGACCACGGCCAAGATTCTCTATCATTTCCCCGACCATCCCCACCTGCTGCAGAGCTTCATCTGGCAGGACTACGACCTCGCTCCGACGTTTCCGGTGCTGATCAAATTCATCGAATTCTGGAAGGCCAAGCTCGACGGGCCGCTGCACTCGGTTGTCTACACGCACCAGAAGCTGATCGCGCCGAACGAATGGCGCAAGGTGGATGGCGAGTTCGTGCTGCATTAGGGGCTGTAGCGCAGGCATTATCGACCGCTAGTGACTGGCGGAAACGCCCTTCACTTCGTCATCCACGGGCGGAGCAAGGAGCGTAGCGACGCGGCGCAGACCCCTGGAACTGCTCCGCAGCCCAAGGGATCCATGCCGCGACTTCCGAGCGCCGCTGCGGTGCAGAATTCTGCTCCGCTGCAATGGCGGTCCCGGAACGTAGGACCGAGACTTAATTAAACCGCCGGCGGGTTGAGCCGGGCAAAACCTTCCTGGCGGCGATAGGGGAAATACGGATAGGGCGCTGTCACTTCGCTTGCCGCGTCGAGTTTCTTCACCTGTTCGGGCGTCAAGGCCCAGCCGACGGCGCCGAGGTTCTGGCGCAATTGTTCCTCGTTGCGGGCGCCGATGATGACGGAGGAAACGGTCGGGCGCTGCAACAGCCAGTTGATGGCGATCTGCGGCACGGTCCTCCCGGTTTCCCGCGCCACCGCGTCCAGCGCGTCCATCACCCGGTAGAGATGTTCGTCCTCGACCGGCGGGCCGAAGCTTGCGGTGTCATGCAGCCGGCTCTTTTCCGGCAGCGGCTGGCCGCGGCGGATCTTGCCGGTCAGCCGCCCCCATCCGAGCGGGCTCCACACCAGCGCGCCGACGCCCTGGTCGAGGCCGAGCGGCATCAGTTCCCACTCATAGTCGCGGCCGACCAGCGAATAGTAGACCTGGTGCGCGACGTAACGCGGATAACCGTGCTTGTCGGCCTCCGCAAGCGACTTCATCACCTGCCAGCCGGAGAAGTTGGAGACGCCGACATAGCGCAGCTTGCCGGCGCGCACGAGCTCGTCCAGGGTCGACAGCACTTCCTCGATCGGCGTGCCGGCATCGAAGGCGTGCAGTTGCAACAGGTCGATATAGTCGGTGCCGAGGCGCTTCAGCGCGGCGTCCACGGATTTGATCAGTCGTGAACGGGAAGAGCCGTAGTCGGCCGGCCCATCACCCATCGGCAAGGACGTCTTGGTCGAGATCAGCACGGCATCGCGCCGGCCCTTGATGGCTTCGCCGAGCACCTCTTCCGATGCGCCGTTCGAATAGACGTCGGCGGTGTCGAACAGATTGACACCGGATTCCAGGCAGATGTCGACCAGCCGCCGCGCTTCCCTGGCGTCGCTGTTGCCCCAGGCGCCGAACAGCGGACCGGAGCCGCCAAAGGTTCCCGCGCCAAATGAGAGTGCGGGCACTTTCAGGCCCGATGCGCCGAGACGTCGATAGTCCATTTTCTTACTCCTGGTGGTTTGGAAAGGGGTGTCGAAAAAACCGGTCCGCCGACGTGCGTCAGGGTCGGACGGAGACGGGCGCGCCGAGCGCGTTGGCGCGATCAAGGCGCAGGGCCAGCCCGGCCACGCCGAGTGCCGCGACCGGCAGCAAGGCGGCGACCCAGGTGAGCGAACCCAGTCCAAGGCCATGAGCAATGACCGCGCCGCCGAGCCAGGCGCCAGCGGCATTGCCGAGATTGAAGGCGGCGATGTTGAAGGAGGAGGCAAGGCTCTGGCCGGCGCCTTGCGCCTTGTCCAGCACCCACATCTGCAGCGGCGCCACGGTGCCGAAGGCGGCGGCGCCGAGCAGGCCGACATAGATGACGGCCATGACCTGGCTGTGGATGGCGAAGCTCATGGTCGCCAGCACCACGGCGAGCACCACGAGGCTGCCCAGCACCGCCGGCACCAGCCAGCGGTCGGCGACCTTGCCGCCGGCGAGGTTGCCGGCGATGAGGCCGCCGCCGAAGACGAGCAGGATCGGCGACACGGCGGCTTCCTTGAAGCCGCTGATCTCGGTCAACAGCGGAGCGATGTAGGTGAAGACGGCAAAGACGCCGGCATAGCCGAGCACGGTGGTGGCGAGGCCGAGCAGGACCGGCGTGCGGCGCAGCACGGCAAGGTCGGCGCGCAGGTCGCTCTTTTCGGGCGCGACCTCGCTGCGTGGCACCAGGGCCAGGATGACGGCGAACGCCGCCAGGCCGACCAAGGTCACCGCCCAGAAGGTCGCGCGCCAGCCGAAGGCCTGGCCGAGCCAGGTGCCGAAGGGCACGCCGAGGATATTGGCGATGGTGAGCCCGGTGAACATCAGCGCGATCGCCGACGCCTTCTTGTTGGGCGCGACCAGGCCGGTGGCGACGACAGAACCGACGCCGAAGAACGTGCCATGGGCAAAGGCGGTGATGATCCGCGCGCCCATCAGGGTCCAATAATCGGGCGCCAGCGCACAGGCGAGATTGCCCAGCGTGAAGATCGCCATCAGCGCCAGCAGCACGGTCTTGCGCGGCCAGTTGCCGGTGGCGATGGTGAGCAGCGGCGCGCCGATGACGACACCCAGCGCATAGCCCGAAATGAGCTGGCCGGCGGCCGAGATCGAGACGCCGAGGTCCTTGCTGACGTCGATGAGCAGACCCATGATGACGAATTCGGTGACGCCAATGCCAAAGGCACCGGCGGCGAGGGCGTAGAGAGCAAGAGGCATGGCGGTTCCCACTTTGGCGACGAGCGCCTTGTCCAAACCGCGCTCCGAGCCAAAAGATCGTGTCGCCATGCACTGTGAACCAGACTTGCATTGGGCACATTTTCTGTGAAATAGATTCACAAATGGCCAGACCCGACATCAACCGCTCCGGCGAGATCGAAGTGTTTGTGCGCGTGGTCGAGGCGGGTAGCTTCTCGGCGGCGGCGCGCATGTTGCGCATGACGCCATCAGCCGTCAGCAAGCTGATCGCGCGTCTGGAAGCCCGGCTCGGCGCGCGGCTGGTCAGCCGCTCGACACGCAAGCTGCAGCTGACGCCGGAGGGAACGGCGTTCTACGACAGCGGATTGCGTATCCTGGCCGACATGGCCGCGGCCGAGCGCGAGGCGGCGGCGGGTGCCGCACCGCGCGGGCGGCTGCGCGTCAACACCTACGTGCCCTTCGGCGTGCACCGGCTGATCCCGCTGTTGCCGCGCTTCCTCGAACGCTATCCCGAAATTTCGGTCGATCTGGTGCTGACCGACAGCGTCATCGACCTGATGGCCGAACGCGCCGATGTCGCCATCCGCGCCGGGCCGCTCGGCGAATCGCGGCTGGTGGCGCGCAAGCTCGGGCAAAGCCCGGTGGTGGTGGTAGCGGCCCCGTCCTATCTCGAAGCGCATGGCAAGCCGCTGACGCCGGCCGATCTCGATGGGCATAATCGCATGGGCTTCGGCTTCGTCAGGCACATTGATGGCTGGCCGTTTGTCGACGCTGCCGGCAACGCGGTCATGGTCCCGATCACCGGCAACACGCTGGTCAGCGACGGCGAGGCGATGCGGCTGATGACGCTGGCCGGAGCGGGCATCTCCCGGCTGGCGCGCTGGCATGTCGCGGCCGATATCGCTGTCGGGCGGCTAGTGGCGCTGCTGGAGGATTTCAATCCGGGCGACGAGGAGGCGACCCACGCCGTCTATGTCGGCCAGGGCCGGCATCTGCCGGCGCGGGTGCGGGCCTTTCTCGATTTTCTGGGAGAGAGTGTGCGGCTGGCCTGACAGGACACTCGGGAGCCGCCGGGCTCCCGAGATAACTGCGCTGGCAGCTACTATGCTTTCGGCACGAACGGCGCCGGGCGACGGCCGGCCGCCTGGCGCTCCAGCATCCAGCCGGGATATTCGGATGGCAGCGCGCTGACCTCGTCGAGCCTGGCGAGATCGTCCGCGTCGAGCTTCACTTCAGCCGCGGCGAGGTTCTGTTCGAGCTGGTCCATGCGGCTGGCGCCGATGATGACGCTCATCACGAAGGGCTTGGCCAGGACATAGCCGAGCGCCACCGTGGCAACGCTGACGTCATGCTTTCTGGCGATCTCGCGCATGACGGCGACGGCCGCCCAGGCGCGGTCCTCGTTGACCGGCGGGAAGTTGAAGGACGCACGGCGGCCCTCGCCATTGCCGGGCGCGCCAGGACCGTACTTGCCGGAAAGCAGGCCGCCCGCCATCGGCGACCACACCATCAGGCCGAGTTTTTCTTCGCTGATGAGCGGCACGATCTCGCGCTCAAGGTCGCGGCCGGCGATCGAATAGTAGGACTGGATGGTCTCGAAGCGGGCGAAGTCCTTGCGGTCGGCGATGCCGAGCGCCTTGGCGATGCGCCATGCCGCCCAGTTGGAAACGCCGACATAGCGGACCTTGCCGCTGGCAACGAGGTCGTCCAGCGCCCGTAGCGTCTCGTCGATCGGCGTCACCGCGTCGGTGCCGTGCAGCTGATAGAGATCGATATGGTCGAGCTGCAGCCGTTCGAGGCTGGCATCGACCGAATCCATGATGTGGCCGCGCGAGGAACCGCGCTCGTTCGGACCCTGGCCCATGGCCCCATGCACCTTGGTGGCGATGACGACGTCCGACCGTTTGACGCCGAGATCCCTGAGCGACTGGCCGAGCAGGCGCTCGGACTCGCCGAAGGAGTAGACGTCGGCCGTGTCGAAGAAATTGACGCCGGCGGCGATCGAGCGGCCGACGATCTCGTTGACGCCCTTCTGGTCGAGGCTGGCGATCAGCCCCCATTGGGCATTCTGCCCGGCGGCGCCGAAGGTCATGGTGCCGAGGCACAGTTCGGAGACGAACATCCCCGTATTTCCAAGCTGGTTGTAACGCATGGCGAAGCTCCAGGAGAAATGTGTGATGACACAAAACAAATAGGAACGGTACGTTTCGTTTCAAGTCGTGGCGCAGCCGGCTTGCCGAACTGGCCCAAAGGCGTGCGTATCAGCGGCTGCCGAAGATCGCCGAGCCGACCCTGACGCTGGTGGCGCCGAAGGCGATGGCCGTCTCGTAGTCACCGGACATGCCCATCGACAGCTTGGCGACGCCGGCCTCGCGGGCAAGCTTTTCCAGCAGGGCGAAATGCGGGCCGGGATTCTCGTCGGCCGGCGGGATGCACATCAGGCCTTCGATGGCGAGGCCGTGGACATCGCGGCAGCGGGCGACGAAGGCGATCGCCGCGCGCGGCTCGATGCCGGCCTTCTGCGGCTCGGAGCCGGTGTTGACCTGGACATAGAGCTTCGGTGCGCGGCCTTGCCTGGCGATTTCCTTGGCGAGTTCGGCGGCGATTTTCTCGCGGTCGATCGTTTCGATGACGTCGAACAGCGCCACCGCTTCCTTGGTCTTGTTCGATTGCAGCGGACCGATGAGATGCAACTCGATGTCAGGAAAAGCCTGCTTCTGATCGGGCCATTTGGCTTGCGCTTCCTGCACGCGGTTCTCGCCGAAGACCCGTTGGCCGGCCTCGATCACCGGCCGGATGTCGGCGGCGTCAAAGGTCTTGGAGACGGCCACCAGCGTCACCGCGCCGGCCTCGCGGCGGGCCTCCTGCTCGGCGGCGGCGATCTTCGCCTTGACCGCGAAAAACTGCTGAACGGTGTCACCCATATGCAAATCCCGCTGTTTTGACCCGCGTTTTTAGCCGCCGCGATGCCCATATGGTTGACGGGTTTGCCAAACCATGGTGAACACCCGGACCACATTCCCTGAACCGCGGAGCCAGTCGCCCGCGGTTCGCGCCTGCTTTTAAGTGAAAAACGTCCCATGGCAACCGAACGATACAATCCGCGCGCGTCAGAACCCAAATGGCAGAAGGCCTGGGCCGAAAAGAAGCTGTTCGAAGCGCGCAATGACGACCCGAAGCCGAAATACTATGTGCTGGAGATGTTCCCCTATCCGTCGGGGCGCATCCATATCGGTCACACCCGCAATTACACGATGGGCGACGTGGTGGCGCGCTACAAGCGGGCCAAGGGGTTCAACGTGCTGCATCCGATGGGCTGGGACGCCTTCGGCATGCCGGCCGAAAACGCAGCGATGCAGAACAAGGTCCACCCCAAGGAATGGACCTACCAGAACATCGCTACCATGCGCGAGCAGCTCAAGGTCATGGGCCTGTCGCTGGACTGGGCGCGCGAATTCGCGACCTGCGACGTCGACTACTACCACCGCCAGCAGATGCTGTTCCTCGATTTCGTCGAGAAGGGGTTGGTGACGCGCAAATCCTCCAAGGTCAACTGGGACCCGGAGGATATGACGGTGCTCGCCAACGAGCAGGTCATCGACGGGCGCGGCTGGCGCTCCGGAGCGCTGGTCGAACAGCGCGAACTGACGCAGTGGTTCTTCAAGATCACCGACTTTGCGCAGGACCTGCTGGATTCGCTCGACGGCCTCGACGAATGGCCGGAAAAAGTGAAGCTGATGCAGCAGAACTGGATCGGCCGCTCGGAAGGCCTGCTGATCCGCTGGCCTTTGGCCTCCGATGTTGCCGGCGAGCATGAGCTGGAAGTCTACACGACGCGGCCCGACACGATCTTCGGTGCCTCCTTCATGGCCGTCGCCGCCGATCACCCGCTGGCCAAAAAGGCCGCCGAGACCAATCCGGCGCTGGCGAAGTTCATCGACGAGGTCCGCCATATGGGCACGTCGGTGGCCGCACTTGAGACGGCCGAGAAGAAGGGTTTCGACACCGGCATCCGCGTCGTCCATCCCTTCGACGACAGCTGGACGCTGCCCGTCTACGTCGCCAATTTCGTGCTGATGGAATACGGCACCGGCGCCATATTCGGCTGTCCGTCCGGCGACCAACGCGACCTCGACTTCGCCAACAAATACGGCCTGCCGGTGATCCCGGTGGTGATGCCGGAAGGCGGCGATGCGAAGTCGTTCCAGATCACGGAAGAAGCGTATGTCGACGACGGGGTGATGATCAATTCACGCTTCCTCGACGGCATGAAGCCGGACCGCGCCTTCGACGAAGTGGCGAAGCTGCTGGAGCAGAGGACGATCGGCAACCGGCCGATGGCCGAGCGCAAGGTGAATTTCCGCCTGCGCGACTGGGGCATTTCGCGTCAGCGCTACTGGGGCTGCCCGATCCCGATGATCCATTGCGAGGATTGCGGCGTGGTGCCCGTGCCGAAGGCCGACCTGCCGGTCAAGCTGCCCGACGATGTGGATTTCGACCGGCCGGGCAACCCGCTCGACCGGCATCCGACCTGGCGGCATGTAAAGTGCCCGCAATGCGGCAAGGACGCGCGGCGCGAGACCGATACGATGGACACGTTCGTCGATTCGTCCTGGTATTTCGCCCGCTTCACCGCGCCCTGGGCGCATGAGCCGACCGATCCCAGGGCGGCGAACGAATGGCTGCCGGTGGACCAGTATATCGGCGGCATCGAGCATGCGATCCTGCATCTGCTCTATTCGCGCTTCTTCACCCGCGCCATGCGCGAGACCGGCCATGTCGATCTGGCGGAGCCGTTCAAGGGCCTGTTCACGCAAGGCATGGTGGTGCACGAGACCTACCGCGTCGGATCGGCTTCGAACGGCCGCTGGCTGGCGCCGACCGAAGTGCGGCTGGAGGGCGTCGACGGCGAACGCCGCGCCTTCGACATCGCCACCGGCGAGGCTGTCACCATCGGCCCGCTGGAGAAGATGTCGAAGTCGAAGAAGAACACGGTGAGCCCGGAAGACATTACCGACGGCTACGGCGCCGACACGGCGCGCTGGTTCATGCTGTCGGATTCGCCGCCCGAGCGTGATGTCGAGTGGACCGACGATGGCGCCGCCGGCGCGCACCGCTTCATGCAGCGCATCTGGCGGCTGGTGTCGACGGCGGCCGAGACGCTGGCGGGCGTCAAGCCCGCGGCGGCCGACGCCGGCGAGGCGGGAGCGGTGTCGAAGGCCACGCACAAGATCCTGAAGGCGGTCGGCGAGGACATCGAGAAGCTCGGCTTCAACCGCGCCATCGCCCGCATCTATGAACTGGCCAATGTGCTGACCACGCCGCTCAACCAGGTGGCGGAAGGCAAGGCCGATCCGGCACTGCAGAGCGCCTGCCGCCAGGCGGTGGAGATCCTGGTGCATCTGATCGCGCCAGTGATGCCGCATCTGGCAGAAGAGTGCTGGGAGACGCTCGGCGGCACCGATCTGGTCGCCGAACGGCCATGGCCGGTCTTCGACCCGGCGCTGGTCGTCGACAACGAAGTGACCTATCCGGTGCAGGTCAACGGCAAGAAGCGGGGGGATTTGACAATTGCCCGCGACGCGGACCAAGGTGCGGTCGAAAAAGCGGTATTGGCTCTCGACTTCGTGCAGAAAGCACTCGAAGGTAAGGCTCCGCGCAAGGTGATCATCGTACCGCAGAGGATCGTCAATGTCGTTGCCTGATCGGGAAAAGACAGAGCTGAGCCGTCTGCTGCGCCGAGTCGCGCTCGCCGGCCTTGTCGGCTCGCTGGCTCTGGTTTCGGCCTGCACGGTGCGGCCGCTCTATTCCAACGCGCCGTTGTCGACGGGCTCGACCGCCAATGCCGAGCTGGCGTCGATCGCCATCAAGCCGGTCAGGACGCGTTATGCCCAGCAGGTGCGCAACAATCTGATCTTCGGCTTCGGGCGAGGCGCCGGCGAACCGGCTTCGCCGCTTTATTCGCTTAATCTCAGCGTGGCCGAATCTGTTGAATCCTCGGCCCTCGTGCAGGTCGGCACCGATGAGGACGAGCCGACCGCCGGCTCGGTGACGCTGACCGCCAACTATACGCTGACCGATGCGAAAACCGGCGCCGTCATCACCGTCGGCAAGCGCTCGATTACCTCGTCCTTCGACAGGCCGCGCCAGGAATTTGCCTCGTACAGGGCGCAGATCGACGCCGAGAACCGCGCCGCGCGCGAACTGGCCGAGGCGCTGCAGCTGTCCATCGCCCAGGATCTGGTCAGGCACGGCAAGGCGGCCAGCTAGCGCCACTCTTCGTTTCACGGAAACGCCATCTCGATCCTGGTGTCCGGCCGCCTCGCAGCGGCCGGGCAGTATATTTTCAACCCGCCCTTGGCCCGATGCACTGGGATGCGCGGGCGACCGCTGAACGGCGATCAGCCGCTCGAATTCCGATCACCTCACATCGCCGCGAAAGATACGTTTCGACCGCTCCAAAAGCGCTGGCGGGAAGCAACTGTTAACCACTCGCTCCCTATTGCTCAGCGGACATTTCAGAGTGAGTCTTGAGAATGGAATCCAAGCGTTTTCCTCGGGTCAATTCATTGAAGCCAGCTTCGCCCGATGACCCCGAGGGAAAGCGTTTCAACGGCGTGAGCGGCAAGGTGGACGGCCAGCCGCCCGGCGCGACCGCGGGCGGCAATTTCCCGCCACCTGTCGATCTCGGCGGCAATGAAAGTCCCGCCTGGCAGGAGTATTTCTTCCTGGCGCCCAATGTGCGGTTTACCCGCACGCCGGACTACGAAGCCAGCGCACGCCATCCGCGCCAGATCACCTCCGAGCAAGGCGAATCGCCGGCGCCGCCGGCGCGGCAAGCCGTCGCACAGCCTGCCGCGGCTGCGCCGTCGTCCATGGTCCCGTCCCCGTCACTGTCGGCGGCGATGAAAAGCCGGAACGCCGCTTTGGAAGCCGCCCGGCCGCCCGCCGGCAACAAAGCCGTGATGCATGAAAGATCACCGGCCTCGGCATCCGTTCCGCCAAGGCATGCCAGCGAAAAGGCGCGGACCCTGGTGACGGCCGGTCCGGGGACCGCTGCGCCGGTACGTGCATCCGCACCGGCCGCGTCTGCCCAGGGAATGGCGGCGCCGGTCAAGACAACCGACCGCGAAACCGTCCGCTGGCCCTATCTGTCGGATCACGTCTTCTTCGAGCTCATGGCGCCTTACATGATCGAAGGTTCGTCGCCCGCGTCGCGAGCCGTCCCGGTTCAGCGCGCCGCCGCGCCGGTCGCCGCCGGGCGGGTCGATGTTCGCGCCGCGCCGACGGCCGACCCGACCGCGTTGTTCCGTGTCATCGACTGCCTTCCAGGCCAGCAGGCCTCGTCCGCCTCGTCGGATGTCCGTCCGGCCAACTCCAACGAAGCGGTGGTTCAGCCGGCGGCGGGTGGTGTGCCGAAGCGAACCCAGGCGCGGGTCGCAGTGCCCGCCGTCGCGGGCAATGCCGCTCCGGCGCAAGGCGCCGAGGACACCGTGCAGGTTCCGGCCGGGCGCGCCTCTTCGCCGCTGCCTCTGGCCGGCAAGATCGTGCCAGCCACGACGGGCGAGGCGTACGAACTTCCCTCGGAAGAGCTGCTGCAGCAGCCGCCGGAAGGGCAGGGCTTCTATATGTCGCAGGAGCGGCTCGAGCAGAATGCCGATCTCCTGGAGAGCGTGCTCGAGGATTTCGGCGTGCGCGGCGAGATCATCCACGTTCGCCCGGGTCCGGTCGTCACCCTCTATGAGTTCGAGCCGGCGCCGGGCGTCAAATCGTCCCGCGTCATCGGTCTTGCCGATGATATCGCCCGCTCCATGTCGGCGATTTCGGCGCGCGTCGCCGTCGTGCCCGGCCGCAACGTCATCGGCATCGAGCTGCCGAACGAGACGCGCGAGACCGTCTATTTCCGCGAACTGATCGAATCGCAGGGCTTCCGCAAGACCAGCTGCAAGCTGGCGCTTTGCCTCGGCAAGACGATCGGCGGCGAGCCCGTCATCGCCGAACTGGCGAAGATGCCGCATCTGCTGGTCGCCGGCACCACCGGCTCCGGCAAGTCGGTCGCCATCAACACCATGATCCTGTCGCTGCTCTACCGGCTGAAGCCGGAAGAATGCCGGCTGATCATGGTCGATCCGAAGATGCTGGAACTCTCGGTCTATGACGGCATCCCGCATCTTCTGACGCCCGTCGTCACCGATCCCAAGAAGGCCGTCACCGCGCTCAAATGGGCGGTGCGCGAGATGGAGGACCGCTATCGCAAGATGGCGCGGCTCGGCGTGCGCAACATCGACGGCTACAATGAGCGCGCCGCCCAGGCCCGCGACAAGGGCGAGGCGGTCGTCATGACCGTGCAGACCGGCTTCGAAAAGGGCACCGGCGAGCCGCTGTTCGAGCAGCAGGAAATCGATCTTGCGCCGATGCCCTACATCGTCGTCATCGTCGACGAGATGGCCGACCTGATGATGGTCGCCGGCAAGGAGATCGAAGGCGCCATCCAGCGCCTGGCGCAGATGGCACGCGCGGCCGGCATCCATCTGATCATGGCAACGCAACGCCCCTCGGTCGACGTCATCACTGGCACGATCAAGGCCAACTTCCCGACCCGCATCTCCTTCCAGGTCACCTCCAAGATCGACAGCCGCACCATCCTGGGCGAGCAGGGCGCCGAACAGCTGCTCGGCCAGGGCGACATGCTGCACATGATGGGTGGCGGGCGCATTTCGCGCGTGCATGGCCCCTTCGTCTCCGACGCCGAGGTCGAACATGTCGTGGCGCATCTGAAGGCGCAGGGCCGCCCGGAATATCTGGAGACGGTGACCGCCGACGAGGACGAGGAAGAAGTCGAGGACGACCAGGGCGCGGTCTTCGACAAGGGATCGGTCGCCGCTGAGGACGGCGATTCCAGCTATGACGAGGCGGTCAAGGTGGTGGTGCGCGACAAGAAGTGTTCGACGTCCTACATCCAGCGCCGTCTCGGCATAGGCTACAACCGGGCCGCATCCCTGGTCGAGCGCATGGAGAAGGAAGGCCTGGTCGGCGCGCCCAACCATGTCGGCAAGCGCGAAATCATCATGGGCCGGCGCCCGCCGGCAGCCGCGCCCGACGACGACGGCACGGAATGATCGGCGGCCCTTGCGGCGATCGGGCTTCTTCCGACACATAACAAAAAAGGCCGGTCGCCCGGCCTTTCTCATTGAAGCAGTGCGATCTCAGCCGATCTTCTGGCCGGTCTTGGCCCAGTCTGCGAGGAAGGCGGCGAGACCCTTGTCGGTCAGCGGATGGTTGACCAGCGCCTTCAGCGTCGCCGGCGGCGCGGTGATGACGTCGGCGCCGATCAGGGCCGCTTGCTTGACGTGGTTCACCGTGCGCACCGAAGCGGTCAGGATCTCGGTCTGGAAATCGTAATTGTCGTAGATCTGGCGGATCTCCTGGATCAGCTCCATGCCGTCCGAGCCGGTGTCGTCGATGCGGCCGACGAAGGGCGAGATGAAAGAGGCGCCGGCCTTGGCGGCGAGCAGCGCCTGGTTGGCCGAGAAGCACAGCGTGACGTTGACCATGCGGTTCATCTGGGTGCGGATCGTCTTGCAGGCCTTCAGGCCGTCCAGCGTCAGCGGCACCTTGATGCAGACATTGGGCGCGATCTTGGCCAGCACCTCGGCCTCCGCCATCATGTCCTTGTATTCGGTCGCCACGACTTCGGCCGAGACCGGGCCGGCGACGATATCGCAGATCTGCTTGGTGACGTCGGCGATCTTGCCGCCGGATTTGAGAATCAGCGACGGATTGGTGGTGACGCCGTCGAGCAGCCCCAGATCATTCAGCTCACGGATTTCCTTGATGTCGGCGGTGTCGACGAAAAATTTCATGGCGGTCTCCTGACGATTTCGTCGTGCTTGGGAAGGCACGTTCAGCGTTGCTCTTTGATCTAGACCAAAGTCGGGGCAAGGTCACGCCTCATGATCGAAGATTCGCCCTTTGTCGCAGCCGCGCCGGTGCTGGTGCCGATGCCTGCCGAACGCCCCTACACCTATGCCGTGCCGGCCGGCATGCGCGTGGTGCCGGGGTCGATCGTGCGCGTGCCGCTCGGGCCGCGCCAGGTTGCCGGCATCGTCTGGGATGGCGCGGTCGAGACTGTCGACGCGAAAAAACTGCGCCCGATCGAACAGGTCTTCGACTGCCCGCCGATCGACCGTTCGATGCGCCGTTTCGTCGACTGGGTGGCGCAATACACGCTGTCGGCGCCGGGCATGGTGGCGCGGATGCTGCTCAGAGCGCCGGAGGCCTTCGACCCGGAGCCCTGGATCGAGGGGTTGCAGCGCACCCTTATCGTTCCCGACCGGATGACGGATGCGCGGGCGCGCGTGCTGGAAACGGCCGAAGGCGGGTTGGCCTGGACACGATCCGGCCTCGCGCATGCGGCCGGCGTGTCGTCGACGGTGATCGAGGGGCTGAAGGCGCAAGGCGTGTTCGAGGCGGTGATGATCCCGCCGCGCCCGGTCGTGGCAGCACCTGACCCGAGCTATGCCGTGCCGGAATTGATGCCGGACCAGAGCGACGCCGCATCGATGCTGCGCGCCAATGTCGCGGCCGGCGCCTTCAACGTCGCGCTGCTCGACGGCGTCACCGGGTCTGGCAAGACGGAGGTCTATTTCGAGGCGGTGGCGGCCGCGCTCGACCAGGGCAAGCAGGTGCTGATCCTTTTGCCGGAAATCGCGCTGACCCATGCCTTCCTCGAACGCTTCCAGCAGCGCTTCGGCGCCAAGCCAGGCGAATGGCATTCCGACCTACCGCCGAAGATGCGCGAAAAAGTCTGGCGGCAGGTGGCGGAAGGCACGGTGCGCGTCGTTGCCGGCGCGCGCTCGGCGCTGTTCCTGCCGTTCAAGGAGCTCGGCCTGATCGTCGTCGACGAGGAGCACGACCCTGCCTACAAGCAGGAGGACCGTGTCTTCTACAATGCGCGCGACATGGCGGTGGTGCGCGGCCATATTGGCGGCTTCCCGGTGGTGCTGGCATCGGCGACGCCATCGGTCGAGAGCCGCGTCAATGCGAGCCAGGGCAAGTACAACAGGGCCATTCTCTCCGCCCGCTTCGCCGAGGCGGCGCTGCCCCAGCTGAAGTCGATCGACATGCGGCGCGCGCCACCGGCGCGTGGCGGCTTCCTGTCGCCGGTGCTGATCGACCATATGGGCAAGACGCTGGCGAAGAAGGAACAGTCGCTGCTGTTCCTCAACCGGCGCGGCTATGCGCCGCTTACGCTGTGCCGCGTTTGCGGCCACCGTTTCGGCTGCCCGGTCTGTTCGGCCTGGCTGGTCGAGCATCGCTTTCGCGGCCAGCTGGTCTGCCATCATTGCGGGCACAATGAGCGCCGCCCCGAAGCCTGCCCGGAATGCGGCACGCTCGATCATCTGGTCGCCTGCGGCCCGGGCGTCGAGCGCATCGCCGAGGAGGTCGTCACGCATTTCCCCGATGCGCGCACCATTGTCTTGTCGTCCGACCTGATGGGCGGCGTGCGGCGGCTGCGGCTGGAACTGGAGGCGATCGCCGATGGCGAGGCTGACATCGTCATCGGCACACAGCTCGTCGCCAAGGGCCACAATTTTCCCAACATGACGCTGGTCGGCGTCGTCGATGCCGATCTTGGCCTTGCCAATGGCGATCCGCGCGCCGCCGAGCGCACCTTCCAGCTGCTCAGCCAGGTGACCGGCCGCGCCGGCCGCACCGGCAAGAAGAGCCTCGGCCTGCTGCAGACTTTCCAGCCCGACCATCCGGTGATGCGGGCGATAGTCTCGGGCGATGCCGAGGCTTTTTACGAACGCGAGATCGCCGAGCGCGAGCGGGCGGCGCTGCCACCGTTCGGCCGGCTGGCCGGCGTCATCGTCAGCGCGGTGACGCGGGCGGAAGCGGAAGGGCATGCACGCGGCCTGCGCCGCGCCGCGCCCGAGGCGGCAGACCTGTTCGTGCTGGGGCCGGCGGAAGCGCCGCTGTCCCTGCTCGGCGGCCGCCATCGCTTCCGCCTGCTGATCCAGGGCGAACGGCGCGCCGACATGCAGGGCTTTATCCGCGCCATGCTGGCCAACGGGCCGAAGCAGCGAGGTTCGGTCCGGGTGCAGGTCGACATCGATCCGCAGAGCTTTTTGTAAGGTCGCCATATCGGCGATAGGCTGCTGACCAGCGAGAAATGGAAGATCACATGAAAACCCTTGGCTTGCTCGGCGGCATGAGCTGGGAATCGACCGCCATCTACTATCGCCTGCTCAACGAGATCGTGCGCGAGCGCCTCGGCGGGTTGCATTCGGCCAAGCTGCTTTTGTGGTCGTTCGATTTCGCCGAGATCGCCGAGCGGCAGCATCATGGCGATTGGGACGGCGCCGGCGTGCTTCTGAATGATGCCGCGCGCAAGCTGGAGGCGGGCGGTGCGGAAGGCCTGGTTCTGTGCACCAACACCATGCACAGACTGGCTGACCAGGTGCAGGCGTCGGTGTCGATCCCCTTGATCCATATCGCCGACGCCACTGCGGCCGCGGTCAAGCGCACAGGCATGCAGCGCCCGGCGCTGCTGGCGACGCGCTTCACCATGGAGCAGGATTTCTACAAGGGCCGGCTCGCCGACAAATACGGCCTGTCGCCTGTCGTGCCCGATGCGGCCGGGCGCGACATGGTGCATCGCGTCATCTATGACGAGCTCTGTCAGGGCATCGTCAGCGAAGCTTCGAAGGCGGCCTACATGGAAGAGGCCGAACGCCTTCGGCGTGACGAGGCCGCCGACAGCATCATCATGGGCTGCACCGAGATCACCATGCTCATCGGACAGGATGATTTCGACATTCCGGTTTTCGACACGACACGCATCCATGCCGAGGCGGCGGTGGAATTCGCGCTCGGTTGATGCGCCCGCTTTTTATTCTGACGCAATTGCCTAGGGAAAACGCTATGCGTTTTTCCCGGGAAAACGTTTCACACTTTTCCTGGCATGGCCTTGAAAGTGCCTGATGCCATCTGGCGCGGCGCTTTTCCTCGGTTAGAATGCCCGGAATTTCAAAACAGGCATTTCGAGGGGACAGCATGGATTTTGCGCTTCCATGGCCGACGAGCCAGGGCGAATGGCTGGCCTGGTCGAGCGCCGTCTTCACCGTGCTGCTCGGGTTTCTGTTTTTCCTGGCGCCTGGGCTGGCCTTCCGCATCCTGCGCCTGCAGGCGAAACCGGAGAAGGCGGCGGCGATCGCAGAGGGGCGTGGCAGGATGTCGGGCTTTTATCTCGGCGTCGGCCTGTGCTGCATTCTCTTGGCGCAGCCATTGGTTTACATGGCGCTCGGCTTCTCCTGGCTGTTCACGGCCTTCGGCCGGCTGCTGTCGATGATGTCGGATGGCGCCAACACACCTTTCAATTGGGTTTCCATTGTGGTGGAGTTGGTCCTGGCGGCGTTGCCGCTCGCCTTTGCCTTCGGCTTTGTGCCCTGAATCCAAGGCTATTCCGGCGCATCGGGCGCGAGTCTTTCGCCGGATGCGACAATAGTGCCTGAAAAGCATGCGGAACGACGCATTGCGGTCTTAAAATGCCTGTGCTAGACGGCAATCGACTTTCGGCCGGGGATAGCGGAAGCCGCGCCTCCGTGCTTGAAAAAATGCAGTAAGGTCAAAGATTTAGCCAGAGTTTTTGCTCGCGCCAACAATCTGCGGCCTGTCAGACAAGAGAAAAGACGGTCCGTGGCTCAATCGTCATCGCCAATCTCAGGTGTCGCAGAACGCTATGCGGGTTCGCTGTTCGAACTCGCCCTGCAGGCAAATTCCGTGGCCAAGGTCGAGTCCGACCTCAACAGTTTCGAGGCGATGCTCGCGGGCAGTTCCGACCTGACCCGGCTGATCAACAGCCCGGTATTCTCCAGCGAGGAGCAGGCCAAGGCCATCGCGGCGATCGCCGACAAGGCCAAGATCACCGGCCTCACCGGTAATTTCCTGCGCGTCGTCGCCCGCAATCGCCGGCTGTTCGCCGTGCCCGGCATGATCAAGGCGTTCCGCCAGATCGCCGCCGAGCATCGTGGCGAGACCGCTGCTGAAGTGACGTCGGCTCACGAGCTGACGGCTGCCCAGCAGGCCGAACTCAAGGCGGCGCTGAAAAGCGTTGCCGGCAAGGACGTGGCCATCTCCGTCACCGTCGATCCGTCGCTGCTCGGCGGGCTGGTGGTCAGGATGGGCTCGCGCCAGATCGATACGTCGCTCAAAACCAAACTCAATTCGCTCAAGCTTGCACTGAAAGAGGTCGGCTGATGGACATCCGCGCCGCGGAAATTTCCGCAATTCTGAAAGACCAGATCAAGAATTTCGGCAAGGAGGCCGAGGTCTCCGAAGTTGGACAGGTGCTGTCCGTCGGTGACGGTATCGCCCGCGTCTACGGCCTCGACAATGTCCAGGCCGGCGAAATGGTCGAATTCCCCGGCGGCATCCGCGGCATGGCGCTCAACCTCGAAGCCGACAATGTCGGCGTCGTCATCTTCGGCGCCGACCGCGACATCAAGGAAGGCGACACCGTCAAGCGCACCGGCGCCATCGTCGACGTTCCGGTCGGTCCGGGCCTGCTCGGCCGCGTCGTCGACGCGCTCGGCAACCCGATCGACGGCAAGGGCCCGATCAAGGCGACCGAACGCAAGCGCGTCGACGTCAAGGCGCCCGGCATCATCCCGCGCAAGTCGGTGCATGAGCCGATGTCGACCGGCCTCAAGGCCATCGACGCGCTGATCCCGGTCGGCCGCGGCCAGCGCGAGCTGGTGATCGGCGACCGCCAGACCGGCAAGACCGCCATCATCCTCGACACGATGCTCAACCAGAAGTCGGTGCACGACAACGGCCCCGAGAAGGAAAAGCTCTACTGCGTCTACGTCGCCGTCGGCCAGAAGCGCTCGACCGTCGCGCAGTTCGTCAAGGTGCTGGAAGAGCGCGGCGCGCTCGAATATTCGATCATCGTCGCCGCCACCGCTTCCGATCCGGCGCCGATGCAGTTCCTGGCGCCGTTCGCCGGCTGCACCATGGGCGAATATTTCCGCGACAACGGCATGCATGCGCTGATCAGCTACGACGATCTGTCGAAGCAGGCCGTCGCCTATCGCCAGATGTCGCTGCTCCTGCGCCGCCCGCCGGGCCGCGAAGCCTATCCGGGCGACGTCTTCTACCTGCACTCGCGCCTGCTCGAGCGCGCCGCCAAGCTCAATGACGATCTGGGCAATGGCTCGCTGACGGCTCTGCCGGTCATCGAAACCCAGGCCAACGACGTGTCGGCCTACATCCCGACCAACGTGATCTCGATCACCGACGGCCAGATCTTCCTCGAAACCAACCTGTTCTTCCAGGGCATCCGTCCGGCCGTCAACGTCGGTCTGTCGGTGTCGCGCGTCGGTTCCTCGGCGCAGATCAAGGCAATGAAGCAGGTTGCCGGCTCGATCAAGGGCGAGCTCGCGCAGTACCGCGAAATGGCGGCCTTCGCGCAGTTCGGCTCGGATCTCGACGCCGCCACGCAGCGCCTGCTCAACCGCGGATCGCGCCTGACCGAACTCCTGAAGCAGCCGCAGTTCTCGCCGCTGAAGACGGAAGAGCAGGTCGCGGTGATCTTCGCCGGCGTCAACGGCTATCTCGACAAGCTGCCGGTCAACCAGGTCGGCAAGTTCGAGCATGGCCTGCTCAGCCACATGCGTGCGGCGGGCAAGGACGTTCTCGACGCCATCCGCAAGGAAAAGGCGCTGTCGGACGATCTGCGCGCCAAGCTGAAGGCAGAGATCGACGCTTTCGCCAAGACCTTCGCCTGAGCAAAGCGACAAGACGGGATCAGGTTTGAAGCATGCCTTCATTAAAAGACCTTCGTAACCGTATCGCCTCGGTCAAGGCGACGCAGAAGATCACCAAGGCGATGCAGATGGTCGCCGCGGCGAAGCTGCGCCGTGCGCAAGAGGCAGCGGAAGCGGCGCGCCCCTATTCGGAGCGCATGGGTTCCGTGCTGGCCAACATCACCCAGGCAATCGGCAGCGGCGGCGACGCCCCGGCGCTGATGACCGGCACCGGCAAGGACAACGTGCATCTGCTCGTCGTCTGCACCGCCGAGCGCGGCCTGTGCGGCGGCTTCAATTCGCAGATCGCCCGTCTTGCCCGCGATCATATCCGGCGGCTTCTGGCCGACGGCAAGCAGGTCAAGATCATCTGCGTCGGCAAGAAGGGTTTCGACATCCTGCGCCGCGACTATGCCTCGATGATCCTCGATCGCGTCGACCTGCGCGAGGTCAAGACGCTCGGCTTCGTCAATGCCGACGCGATCGCCAAGAAAGTCATCCACCTCTTCAACGAGGGCGCCTTCGACATCTGCACGCTGTTCTATTCGCAGTTCAAGTCGGTGATCAGCCAGGTCCCGACCGCGCAGCAGATCATCCCGGCCGGCGTCGCTTCGGCTCCCGCCGAGGCGGTGGATGGCGGCAATGCCGTCTACGAGTATGAGCCGGAGCCGGGCGAAATCCTCTCCGACCTCATCCCGCGCAACATTTCCGTGCAGGTTTTCCGGGCGCTGCTCGAAAACGCGGCCGGCGAAATGGGCGCCAAGATGAGCGCCATGGACAATGCGACGCGCAACGCCGGCGAGATGATCAACAAGCTGTCGATCACCTACAATCGCCAGCGGCAGGCGCAGATCACCAAGGAACTGATCGAAATCATTTCGGGCGCCGAAGCGCTCTAGGCGTGGTTCGCGGGCCATCGGCCCGCTCCAGGACCGCGTGAGAAACAAAGGACGAAAAAGGGTAAAGACGATGGCGAAAGCAGCGACCCCCAAGACGGCGGCCCCCAAGGCGGCAGCCGCGAAGACCGCAGCCCCCGCAAAGGCGGCCAAGGCTCCGGCAGCCGCCGCGAAGGCAGCTCCGGCAAAGACGGCCGCGGCGCCGGCCAAGGCCGCGGCGGCCAGGACTCCCGCAGTGGCCGCCAAGGCGACGGGCGTCGTCGGCAAGGTCCGCCAGGTCATCGGCGCCGTCGTCGACGTACAATTCGGCGATCACCTTCCGGCGATCCTGAACGCGCTCGAGACGACCAATGTCGGCAATCGCCTGGTGCTCGAAGTTGCCCAGCACCTGGGTGAAAACACCGTGCGCTGCATCGCCATGGACTCCACCGAAGGTCTGGTGCGCGGCCAGGAAGTGCGCGACACCGGTGCGCCGATCACGGTGCCGGTCGGCCCGGGCATGCTCGGCCGCATCATCAACGTCATCGGCGAGCCGGTCGACGAAGAAGGCCCGGTCGACGGGATCGAAATGCGCTCCATCCACCAGCCGGCTCCGACCTATGTCGAGCAGTCGACGGAAGCGCAGATCCTGATCACCGGCATCAAGGTGCTCGACCTGCTGGCACCTTACGCCAAGGGCGGCAAGATCGGCCTGTTCGGCGGCGCCGGCGTCGGCAAGACCGTGCTGATCCAGGAACTGATCAACAACATCGCCAAGGCGCATGGCGGCTATTCGGTGTTCGCCGGCGTCGGCGAGCGCACCCGCGAGGGTAACGATCTCTATCACGAGTTCATCGAATCCGGCGTCAACAAGAAGGGCGGCGGCGAAGGCTCCAAGGCGGCCCTCGTGTACGGCCAGATGAACGAGCCGCCGGGCGCGCGCGCCCGCGTCGGCCTGACCGGCCTGACGGTCGCTGAATATTTCCGCGACCAGGGACAGGACGTGCTGTTCTTCGTCGACAACATCTTCCGCTTCACGCAGGCCGGTTCGGAAGTGTCGGCTCTTCTGGGCCGTATCCCGTCGGCCGTGGGCTATCAGCCGACGCTTGCCACCGACATGGGCGCGCTGCAGGAACGTATCACCACCACCACCAAGGGCTCGATCACCTCGGTGCAGGCCATCTACGTGCCCGCCGACGACTTGACCGACCCGGCGCCGGCAACCTCGTTCGCCCACCTCGACGCGACGACGACGCTGAACCGCGCCATCGCCGAAAAGGGCATCTATCCGGCGGTCGATCCGCTGGATTCGACCTCGCGCATGCTCGACCCGATGGTTGTCGGCGAAGAGCACTATGCCGTTGCCCGCCAGGTGCAGTCGATCCTCCAGCGCTACAAGTCGCTGCAGGACATCATCGCCATCCTGGGCATGGACGAGCTGTCGGAAGAGGACAAGCAGACCGTGGCCCGCGCCCGCAAGATCGAGCGCTTCCTGTCGCAGCCCTTCTTCGTCGCCGAAGTGTTCACCGGCGCGCCGGGCAAGCTCGTCGACCTCGCCGACACCATCAAGGGCTTCAAGGGCCTCTGCAACGGCGACTACGATCACCTGCCGGAAGCCGCCTTCTACATGGTCGGCGGCATCGAGGAAGCGGTCGAGAAGGCACAGCGCCTGGCGGCTGAAGCGGCTTAATCAAGGGAATAGGGAGTAGTCAGTAGTCAGTAGTGAATAGCAGCTGGGTGATCGGGACGGTTCCCTCTCTCCCTACTTCCTACTCACTATTCCCTACTCACTAAATTGACATGGCTGAAGCTTTCAAATTCGAACTGGTCTCGCCGGAGCGCCTGCTGGTTTCCGCTGAGGTCGAATCCGTCGTCATTCCGGGTGCCGAAGGCGAGATGACCGTGATGGCGCATCACGCGCCGGTCATGACCACGATCAAGCCGGGTGTCGTCACGGTGAAGACCGCTTCGGGCGGTGAAGAACGCTATGTCGTGTTCGGCGGTTTCGCCGACATCGTTCCGGCCGGCTGCACGCTGCTGGCAGAATCGGCTGTCGCCGTGAAGGATGTCGACCGCGCCGATCTCGCCCGCCGCATCCAGGAAGCCAAGGAAGATGCCGCCGACGCCAAGGACGACCAGGCGCGCAGCAAGGCCGAGCAGTTCCTTAGCCAGCTGACCACGCTGGAAGGCGCGATTCTTCCGGCCTGAAACTTGCTTCCAATGACTGATTGAAAAGCGGGGCCTTGCCTCGCTTTTTTGTTTGTTGGACAGTCGGACTTGGCGAGGGGGACGGCCGATGACCAACGAAACAGCTGCGCGAGAACCAGCTTCGCGATCCCGGTGGTCGACCGCTCTGGTATCGGCGTTTGGCGGTCCCTTCGGTGGGTTCCTCTGGATCGGCAGCGGCAGACTGGCGGTCGCCAGCCTGATGGTGTTCAGCGCCATCTTTTTCGCGTGTGTCTATACAGGATTTCCGGTGTTGCCGGGCGTCGATCTTGGCCCGGTAGCCAACCTTTCCAGTATTGGTTTGATGCTCCTGTCGGTCGGGCTCGTTGTGCCCTTCACGCGTCGCTTCAAGCCCGACAAGTGGTTTGCGCACGGGCTTTGGGTGCTGGTGCTTGTCTTTTTGACCACTTACCCGTTTGCATTTTCAATACGCGCGTTCCTGTTCCAGCCGTTTTCCATGCCGTCCGGCAGCATGGCGCCGACGCTGGTGGAGGGAGACTATTTCTTTGTCTCCAAATTCGCCTACGGCTACGGTCGCTACAGTGTGCCCTTTGGGCTGTTGCCGGTCGATGGCCGCATATTCGGCGCCGAGCCAAGGCGAGGCGATATCATGGTTTTCAGGGTGCCGACTAACCCAGACATAGACTACGTCAAGAGACTCATCGGTTTGCCCGGTGACAGGATTCAGATGATCGATGGCGTGCTCCACATTAACGGTGTGGCGGTGAAGCTTGAGGCTGTCGGCGATTATTCGTCGGAAGAGGTAAAATCGGCGAAGCTACAGCGGGAAATACTGCCGGAGGGAGTTTCCTATCTGGTGATCGACCTGGCCGACAATTCGGTCGGCGACAACACACGCGAGTTTGTGGTGCCCGTGGGAGAGTATTTCACGTTGGGCGACAATCGCGACAACTCCAACGACAGCCGCTTCCAAATGGGCCTCGTTCCCTACGAAAATCTCGTCGGCAAGGCGGTGCGCCTGTTCTGGAATTCGCGAGGCGTGGAATATTCTTCCCGGCAGACGTTGGACGGTTCGGCTGCCAAATAGCCCGTATCGGGTCCCGCCTTGACTATTCAGTTCCTATTCCCAACGCGGCGAAGGCCAGTGTCGGACCGTCCCGTCGCAGGTGAACGAGATGGACGGCCACGAGTTCAATCAGCGTCTGGCGCTCGGCGTGATCCCTGGCGAAGCCGGCCAAGTCGAACACCACCGTCACGGTTTCGTTCGCCGGCAATTGCTGGTCCAAAAGCGCCGTCAACGCCGCATCGAGCGGGTCGGTGAAATGGTTTTCGGGCAAGGTTTTTCCGCGTGCGGCGCAGGCGGCGATCCAGGCCGCCACCACCAGCGTGAGATGCACGAACTCAGTACCGGCTTCGAGGCATTCGATGGCGGAGGCGATGATGCGCTGCGGCAGTTTCTGGCTGCCATCATTGGCGATCTGCGCCGTGCGGTGGGCGAGCGCGGTGTTTGAAAAACGCTCGGCAAGCTCGGCCGTGTAGGTCGCCGTGTCGAGCCCGGCATCTTCCGGCAATGTCGGGATGGCCTCTGCCCATAGCCCGTCGACGAACTTCCGGATCGCCGGATCGGCGAAAGCGCGGTCGACAGTGGCGTGGCCGCTGAGCAGGCCGAGATAGGCGATGCCCGAATGCGCGCCGTTGAGCAGCCTGAGCTTCATGTCCTCGAAGGGGCCGACATCGCCGACCATGGTGACGCCGAACTTTTCCCAGTCCGGCCTGCCCGCCGGAAAATTGTCCTCGACCACCCATTGGCGGAAGGGCTCGGTCATCACGGGCCAGGCATCGTTGACACCGAGTTCGCCAGCGATGCGTGCCCGGTCGGCGTCGGTGGTTGCCGGCACGATGCGATCGACCATGCTCGACGGAAAGGCGACCTCATTCGCGATGTGGTCGGTGATCCTGGTGTCGCCTGCCGTGGCAAACCTGGCATCGCGCAGCTCGGCGAATTCGGTCAGCAGCCGATGCAGTGTGGCGCCGTTGGCCGGCAGGTTGTCGCAGCACAGCACGGTGAAGGGCGCGGTGCCGGCGGCCAGTCTCCGGGCGAGCGCCTCGGCGAGGAAACCATGCGCCGTCTTCGGCATCCGCGGATTGGCCAGATCATGGATGATATCGGGATGAGCGGTGTCCAATCCGCCGCCCGCGGCCCTGAGATAGGCCTTTTCGGTGATGGTCAGCGTGACGATGCGGGTGCGCGGATCGGTCAGCGCGGCCAGCACCGCGCCCGGGTCTTCCGGTGCCACCAGCATCGACTGGATAGAGCCGATGACGCGCAGCTCCTCCTCGCCACTGCTGCGGATCGCCAGCGTGTAGAGCCCGTCCTGCGGCGACAGCGCGTCGCGCGTGTCGGGGCTGCGCAAGGAGACGCCGACGATGCCCCACTCCGTTTCGCCCGCCGCCAGGCACTCGTCGACATAGGCGGCCTGATGGGCGCGATGGAAGGCGCCGACGCCGAGATGCACGATGCCCGGCGCAACCGTGCCGCGATCATATCGAGGTGCGACGACCCCGGCCGGCAGCGCATGCGCCGTGCGGTTGGAAAGGCGGCGGTCTGTCATCGGTACGCGGCGCTCGTCTGACTGGTGATCTTGCTGGGCGGATCGGCAACCGACGTAACATCGCCGGCCTTTGCCCACAATGCTCAGCTTTGCTCAAAAGTCATCATACAACAGTCTAATTTTTGTATGTTGACATAATTTGTAGCCGACCCTACCGATAGCGCCCTGGGAGGATCGCCGTGGCGCTGACCGATGCGGATTTGCTGTTTCCCGCCGAGGGGCATCCGCGCTCGATCGCCCGCGATCTCTATGCCGGGATCAAAGACCTGCCGCTCGTCAGCCCGCACGGCCACACCGATCCGCGCTGGTACGCGCTCAACGAGCCATTCCCGGACCCTGCGCAATTGCTTATCGTCCCGGACCACTACATCTTCCGTATGCTGTTCAGTCAGGGCGTTCGGCTCGAGGATCTCGGCGTGCCGACCCTCGAAGGCGCGCCGGTGGAGACCGACGGCAGGACGATCTGGCGACGCTTCGCCGAACACTATTATCTCTTCCGTGGCACGCCGACCCGGCTGTGGTTCGACCATGTGCTCGCCGATCTGTTCAGTATCGAAGAGCCGCTGGATGCAACGACGGCCGACCGCCATTACGACACGATCGCGACGGTGCTGCAGTGGGAGAATTTCCGCCCGCGTGCGCTGTTCGAGCGCTTCAACATCGAGGTCATCTCGACCACCGAAGGCGCGCTCGACGATCTCAGATGGCACCAGATGATCCGCGACAGCGGCTGGGAAGGCCGCGTTATCACCGCCTATCGGCCGGATGCCGTCGTCGATCCCGACTTCGAAGGGTTTTCGGCCAATCTCGACCGGCTCGGCGAAATCACAGGCTGCGATACGGGGCGCTGGGCCGGCTATCTCGAGGCGCATCGCCAGCGGCGCGCCTTCTTCAAGAGCTTCGGTGCGACCTCGTCGGATCATGGCCACCCGACGGCCGAGACCGCCAATCTTTCCGATGCGGCGGCGCAGGAGCTGTTCGACCGCATCCGCCGCGGCTCGCAGGATGAGCGCGAGCGCAAACTGTTTCGCGCCCAGATGCTGACCGAGATGGCCAAGATGAGCAAGGATGACGGGCTGGTGCTGCAGATCCACCCCGGCTCCTGGCGCAATCATTCGCCTTCCATTTTCCAGAGATTCGGCCGCGACAAGGGTTTCGATATTCCGACCCGGACCGATTATGTGACGGCGCTGAAGCCGTTGCTCGATTGCGTCGGGCTGGAGCGCGACCTGACCGTCATCCTCTTCACGCTCGACGAGACCAGCTATGCGCGCGAACTGGCGCCGCTGGCCGGCGTCTACCCGGCGCTGAAGCTCGGGCCGGCGTGGTGGTTCCATGACAGCCCCGAAGGCATGCGCCGCTTCCGCGAGATGACGACCGAGACGGCAGGCTTCTACAACACCGTCGGCTTCAACGACGACACCCGCGCCTTTCCCTCGATACCGGCGCGCCACGACGTGGCGCGGCGTGTCGATTGCGCATTCCTGGCGCGGCTCGTCGCCGAACATCGATTGCGCGAGGGCGAGGCGCATGAACTGGCCCGCGACCTTGCCTACACGCTCGCGAAGAAAGCGTACCGGCTGTGAGCCGGGCGTTTCGGTTTTCAAAGGGAGGAAAGTCATGGCGCATTTTTCGAAACTGATGGCAGCCACATTCGCCTTCGGCTCGCTGCTGGTCGGCATTGCCAACGCCGGGACCGTATTGCGATCGTCGGATACGCATCCGGACGGCTATCCGACGGTCGAGGCGGTCAAATACATGGGCGACCTGATCAAGCAGCGCACCAATGGCCGCTATTCGGTCGAGGTCTATCATTCGGCGCAACTTGGCGAGGAGAAGGACACGATCGAGCAGACGCAGGCCGGGGTCATCGACCTCGACCGCGTCTCGATGGGGCCTTTCAACGGCATCGTGCCGGAGACCGCAGTGCCGTCACTGCCCTACATGTTCCGTTCGGTCGAGCACATGCGCCACGTCATGGACGGACCCATCGGCGACCAGATCCTGAAGGCCTTCGAAACGCATGATCTCGTCGGTCTGGCCTTCTACGATTCCGGGGCGCGTTCCTTCTACAACACCAAGAAGGACATCACCTCGATCGCCGACCTGAAAGGCATGAAGTTCCGCGTCATCCAGTCGGACGTGTTTGTCGACATGGTCAATGCGCTGGGCGCCAATGCCACGCCGATGGCCTATGGCGAGGTCTATTCGGCGTTGCAGACCGGCGTCATCGACGGTGCCGAGAACAATTGGCCGAGCTTCGAATCCGCCAAACATTATGAAGTCGCGAAGCACTATACGATGGACCAGCACCAGATCGTGCCGGAAGTGCTCGTCATGTCGAAGGCAAGCTGGGAGAAGCTCTCGCCGGAAGACCAGGGGATCGTGCGGCAAGCGGCCAAGGACAGCGTCGTCAAGATGCGCGAACTGTGGGACGCGCAGGAGAAGAAGTCGCGCGGCATCGTCGAGAAGGCCGGCGTCAAGGTCAGCGAAATCGACAAGCAGCCGCTGATCGATGCGATGAAACCGGTCTACGACAAGTATCTGTCGACGCCCGAGCTGAAGGACCTGGCCGCGCGTATACAGGCCGAGAAATGAGCGGGACGGGCAACGGGCCGAGCAGCGCGGAAACCACCGCGCTGCCTTCGATCAACGCGGCCAAGGGGTTCTGGCGCGGTGTGGAGCGCGTGCTCTCCGGGCTCGCCCGGCTGGCCCTGTGGGTCAGCGGCGCCGGATTGACGCTGATGACGATCATCATCTTCTGGCAGGTTTTCTCGCGCTATATGCTGAACCGCTCGCCGAGCTGGACGGAATCCTTTTCCGTGCTCCTGATGGGCTGGTTCATCTTCCTGGGTGCGGCCGTCGGCGTGCGTGAACGCACGCATCTCGGCTTCGATGTGCTGCTTTATGTCCTGCCCACCTCGGCCAAGGCGGTGCTGCGCAGCATTTCGGACATCGTCGTGTTCGCTTTCGGTGCCGGCATGATCGTCTACGGGGTCCAACTGGCCAAACTGACATGGAACACGGTGATGCCTTCGCTTGCGCTGCCCGGCGGCGTCAGCTTCCTGCCGGTCATTTTGGGTGGTGCGTTGGTCTGCCTGTTTTCACTGGAGCGGCTGGCCGGGCGTTTTGCCGGCCTGCCCGTCGACGCGGATATCTATGCAACCGGCGAGGAGCTTTGAACAATGGCGCTGGCCGTCCTCTTCGGTACATTCGTGTTCCTGCTGGTCATCGGCACGCCGATCGCGTTCTGTCTCGGCGTCGCCAGCTTCGCGACGATCCTGACGCTCGGCCTGCCGCCCGTCGTGGTGTTCCAGCGGCTCAATTCCGGCGTCAGCGTCTTTTCGCTCATGGCCATCCCGTTCTTCATCTTCGCGGGCGACCTGATGGTGCGCGGTGGCATCGCCGCGAGGCTGGTGGCGCTGGCGGGATCGCTGGTCGGCCATCTGCGCGGCGGCCTCGGGCAGGTCAACATAGCGGCCTCGACGATGTTTGGCGGCATTTCCGGCTCGGCGGTCGCGGATGCTTCGGCGGTCGGCGGGCTGATGATCCCGCAGATGAAGGCGCGCGGCTACGGCATCGACTACGCCGTCAACATCACCTCGGTCGGCGCAATCATCGCCCTTTTGATTCCGCCCTCGCACAATATGATCATCTATTCCATCTCTGCTGGCGGCCGCATCTCGATCGCGGACCTTTTCACGGCTGGCGTCCTGCCGGGTCTGCTGCTGGCGCTGTCGCTGATGGTAACGGCGTATTGGGTCGCAAGCCGCCGAGGGTATCCGACGGAACCCTTCGCCGGCTTCGGCCGGGCGTTGCAGTTGCTTGTCGCCGCCATTCCCGGCCTCATCCTGATAGGCATAATCTTCGGCGGCGTCAGGTCCGGCGTCTTCACCGCGACCGAAAGCTCGTGCATCGCCATCGTCTATGCTTTCCTGGTGACGTTGATCGTCTACCGCTCGATGAGTTGGGGCGATTTCGTCGCGGCCACGACGGCGGCGGTGCGTACCACCGCCATGGTGCTGATGATCATCGGCTGTGCGGCTGCCTTCGGCTGGTTGCTCGCCTATCTTCGCGTGCCGGCCGCGCTCGTCGCCTTCCTGCAATCGGTGTCCAGCGACAAGCTGGTCATTCTCCTGCTGATCAATGTCGTGCTTTTGATCCTCGGCACCTTCATGGACATGTCGCCGCTGATCATCATCACGACCCCGATCTTCTTGCCGGTCGTCATGGCCTATGGCGTCGATCCCGTCCATTTCGGCGTGATCCTCATCCTCAATCTCGGCATCGGCCTTTGCACGCCGCCGGTCGGCGCGGTTCTGTTCGTCAGCTGCGCCATCGGCCGTATCCCGATCTGGACAGCGATGCGCTCGATCTGGCCATTCTATGGAGCGGCCTTCGTCGTGCTGATGCTTGTCACCTACGTGCCGGAAATTTCATTGTGGCTGCCGAGCCTGTTCCACTAGGAGATCGCCACGTGTCCGATACCGCGCGCGACCTCAGGGTCGAGAGAAAACCCAAGCTGTCGGAGACCGTCGTGGCGGCGATCCGCAGGCAGCTTCAGGCGGGCGAGATCCTGGCCGGCCACAAACTGCCCACCGAAGGCCAACTGACCGAAACCTTCGGCGTCAGCCGCACCGTCATCCGCGAGGCCTTGGCCAAGCTTGCCGCCGACGGCCTGGTCGAGCCGCGCCAGGGCGCCGGCGTCTTCGTCACCGAGCACATCTCGACGATGTTCGGTGCGCTTGCCGCCGACATGGGTAGCAAGGATTCGATCGCCCTCAACGTGCTCGAAGTGCGCCTGGCGATCGAGATCGAATCGGCCGGGCTCGCCGCCATCCGCCGCAACGCCGCTCAGGAGGCGGCGATCCAGGAAGCCTTCTTTGAATTCGAGCGGCTGCTGCTCGCCAGCGAGCCGACCGGTCCGGCCGATCTTGCCTTCCACCGCGCCATCGCCAGCGCCACCAACAATCCGTTCTACGTCGAGATGCTCGACGTGCTCGGCCGCCGCGCCATTCCGTGCGACGTGACCTCACCCTGGTCCACCGAACTGGTGCAGTCCGACAGCTATCAGCGCGGGCTGCAGCGCGAGCATCTGGTGATCCTCGATGCGATTACATCGGGCGATGCCGAAGCCGCGCGCGAGGCGATGCGCGCCCATCTGGGCGCCAGCCAGCAACGCTACCGAGAGCGTCTGCACGCGCGACAGGCTTATTACGCCAGTTCGGTCAAGGCGGCCGCCGGCGAATGATCCATCGGAAGTCAGGACGGAAATGAGCCAGAACCATACCGACTATACATCGCGCTTCGCCATTGATCCGGTTGCCGCCGCGGCCATGGGAACGGACGAACTGCGGCACAATTTCCACATCGGGGACCTGTTCCAGCCAGGCCGCATCAACCTGACCTACACTCATTATGACCGCATGGTCGTCGGTGGCGCCATGCCGGTGGCGACAGCGTTGCGGCTGGAAGCGATCAAACCGACCGGGACCAAAGGTTTTCTCGATCGTCGCGAACTGATCGCCGTCAACATCGGCGGCGCCGGCACGATCGAAGCAGGCGGCCAGTCCTTCGAATTGCAGGCGCGCGACATGCTCTATCTCAGCATGGGCACCAATGATGTGGCGTTCGCCTCGGATGACAAGGCCGCGCCGGCCAAGTTCTACCTGCTCAGCGCGCCAGCGCACCAGGCACATCCCAACCGGCTGATCCGCGTCAGTGATGCCAGGCGCCTCGACCTCGGCAGCAAGGATGCCTGCAACGAGCGCTCGATCTTCCAGTTCATCCATGCCGAAGGGGCACAGACCTGCCAGCTTGTCGTCGGCATGACGCAGCTGGCGCCCGGCTCCATCTGGAACACCATGCCGTGCCATGTGCACGACCGCCGCATGGAGGCCTATCTTTACTTCGACCTGGCCGAGGCGGCACGCGTCTTCCATTTCATGGGCGAGCCGGACGAAACGCGCCATATCGTCATGCGCAACGAGGAAGCGGTGCTGTCGCCGGGCTGGTCGATCCATTCGGGCGCGGGCACCTCCAACTATGCCTTCATCTGGGCCATGGCCGGTGACAATGTCGACTATACCGACATCGAGCCCGTGACGATGGAAGAGCTGCGGTGAGCGATCTCTCCGCCTTCAGCCTGGCCGGCAAGCGCATTCTCGTCACCGGCGCCAACACCGGCATCGGCCAAGGCATTGTCCTCTCGATCGCGCGCGCGGGCGGCACGGTGGTCGGCGTCGGCCGCTCGTCGATGGACGATACGGCGAGCAAGGTCGCGGCCATCGGCGCCAGGTTCGAAGCGGTGAGCGCCGACCTTGCCGACACGGCGGCCGCCGGACCGATGCTGGATCGGGTGTGGGACGAAAGCGGGCCGCTCGACGGGCTGGTCAACAATGCCGGCATCATCCGGCGCGCCGATGCCGTCGATCTGGCCGAGACCGACTGGGACGACGTCATGGACGTCAATTTGAAGACGGTGTTTCTGCTTTGCCAGTCCTTCGCCAGGCGCGCGCTTGCCGATGGTCGCCGGGGCAAGATCGTCAACATTGCCTCGGTGCTGAGTTTCCAGGGTGGCATCCGCGTCGCCTCCTACACCGCCTCGAAACACGGCGTGCTCGGCATCACCCGCCTGCTCGCCTGCGAATGGGCGGCCAAGGGCATCAATGTCAATGCCATCGCCCCGGGCTATGTCGAGACCAACAACACGCACGCGCTGCGGGCCGACCCCGATCGCAGCGCCGCCATTCTCGGGCGCATTCCAGCGGGGCGGTGGGGCGAGCCGTCGGACATTGGCGATGCCGCCGTCTTCCTGCTGGCACGGGCTTCCGACTATATGCATGGCGCCGCGGTTCCGGTGGATGGCGGCTGGCTGGCGCGCTGAGGAGAGGACATGACCAAGACCAAGATCTTCGCGCATGCCGGCGAGGGCGCCTGGACGCCGACGGCAGACGGCAACAGGCGGCGCGTTCTCCTCTCCACCGATGAGCTGATGCTGGTTGAATTCGGCTTCGACAAGGGTGGCGTCGGCGCCTTGCATTCGCACCCGCATGTCCAGTCAAGCTATGTCGCCGAGGGCCGTTTCGAGGTGACCATCGACGGGCGGACGGAAATTCTCGAGGCCGGCGGCAGCTTCATCGTGCCGTCCGGTCTGGTGCATGGCGTCAAGGCGCTGGAAGCGGGACGGCTGGTCGACAGCTTTACGCCGCACCGTGCCGATTTTCTTGCTCTAAATCAAAGCGATAGAGCATGATGTCGTCCGAAAACCGCTTCACAGTTTTCGGCATCATGCTTTAGCCGAGGACTTGGCCAGCCAAATCTGGGAGATCGAGTGCGGGCGCATGACCCGCGCCCCAAAAGAGGCGCGGGTTGTTGCCTGGGCGCTTGTGGCGCCGCGGTACTCAAGACATGACCGCAGGATGTGAAGACTGCCGCATCGTGGTGAAGATACGCTTAATGCGCCGTACAACCGACGGCTGCCTTCGGTCAGGTGATGTGCCGGAGCAGGCTGAAAATCCGCTCGAACGTCTTGCCGTAGGGCGGGCGCAGCAGGGCGCCGGCGCTCAGGCGCGACTGCAGGAAAACCGGCTTCTCCTTGCTGAAGGTGCGGAACCCCCATTCGCCGTGATAGGCGCCCATGCCGCTGGCGCCGACGCCGCCGAAAGGCTGGTTCTCCTGCACCAGATGCAGCATGCAGTCGTTGACGGTGACGCCGCCGGCGACGGTCTCGCGCAAGATACGCCGGCGGTTGGTGCTGTCGTTGCCGAACCAGTAGAGCGCCAGCGGCCGGTCGGCCTGGTTCACATGGCTGATCGCCTCGTCGACGGTGGCATATTCGACGATCGGCAGCACCGGGCCGAAAATCTCCTCGCGCATCAGCCGCAAATCCGGGCCGGCATTGCTGACCAGGGTCGGCAAAAGTTTGCGGCTCGCGGCGCCGAAGTCCTCGCCGGCCGGATTGATTTCGACGACATCGGCACCGGCATCGCGGGCTTCCGCGATCATGGCGCGCAGGCGCTGAAAATGCCGGTCGCTGATGATGGCGGTGTAGTCGGGGTTGTCGCGCAGCGTCGGGTAGAGCCGCGCCACCGCGGCAGCGAGTTTGGCGGCGACCGTGCCGGCCTGCCCCTTGGGCACCAGCAGATAGTCCGGTGCGATGCAGGTCTGCCCGGCATTGAGCAGCTTGCCATAGGCGATGCTGGCCGTTGCCGCATCGAGATCGCAGGAGGGATCGAAGATCGCCGGCGACTTGCCGCCGAGTTCGAGCGTGACCGGAGTGAGGTTGGCGGCCGCGGCGATCGCGACCTGGCGGCCGACCGCGGTCGAGCCGGTGAACAGCAGATGATCGAACGGCATCGACACGAAGGCCTTGCCCATCTCGGCATCGCCGGGGATGACGCTCAACTCGTCCCAGGCGAAGTGCTCGCCGGCCAGCCTGGCGAGCAGCGCGGAGAAGGCCGGCGTCAGTTCGGACGGCTTTACCAGCACGCGGTTGCCGGCGGCGAGCGCTGCCGTGACCGGCGCGACGGCAAGCTGGAACGGGTAGTTCCAGGGCGACACGATGCCGACGACGCCGAGCGGCTGTGGCACGAGGCGATTGCGGCCCGGCAGGAACGGCAAGGTGGTGGCGACACGACGTTCCCGCATCCAGCCGCTCAGATGAGACAGCGTGTGGCGGATGCCGGCGCGCACGACAAACAGTTCGGCAAGGCGCGTCTCATGCGCCGAGCGGCCGCCAAAGTCGGCACCGATCGCGGCGCAGATCTCCGCCTCATGCTGCTCGGTCAAAGCTAGCAGGCGCTTCAGCCGGTCTTTGCGAACACTCAGGTCCGGAAAGGGCTGCTTCTCGAAGGCCGTACGCTGCAGCTGGAACCGTTCACCCAGGACATCCTGTCTCACCTGCAGCATCGCGCCCTCCCTGGCTTTTGCCGGCCAAGCTTACATCCAAGCGCGAAGGAATCCAGCGGGGGTGCAGGTGTCGCGGGGGAAGGTGTGCCTTCCCGGGCCACGGCCAATCAGTCCGCCGTCAACATGGATGACCGTTCCGGTTGTGTTCCGAGGATAGCTGCGCTACTCCAAAGGTTCACGCGGAGAGCATCTTGATCGATTCCCACATCCTCTCCCATCCCCGAAAAATCGCTTCCCGTCCGGTGTCCGACTGATGTCGGCACAGGCAGCGAGTGTCCGGGCGGAGGATCCCAAGCGGCGCGTCCTGAAGGACGTGTTCGGCTTCGACGATTTCCGCCCCGGCCAGGCCGATGTCATGGACGCGCTGCTCGGCGGGCGCCATGTGCTGGCCGTCATGCCGACGGGTGCGGGCAAATCGCTTTGCTACCAGGTGCCGGCGCTGGTCATGGGCGGGCTCGCCCTGGTCGTGTCGCCGCTGGTGGCGCTGATGCAGGATCAGGTCGCGGCCTTGCGGCTGGCCGGCGTCGGCGCCGATACGATCAATTCCTCGCTCGACCGGGAAGCCAATGTCGCCGCCTGGCGCCGCGTGGCATCAGGCCAGACGCGGCTGCTCTACCTGGCGCCGGAACGGCTGATGACCGAGCGGATGCTCGAGGCGCTTTCCAGGCTCGAAATCAGCCTGATCGCCATCGACGAGGCACATTGCATCTCGCAATGGGGGCCGGCGTTCCGGCCTGAGTATGAGGATCTGTCGCGCCTGCGCCACATCTTCCCCAACGTGCCGATCATCGCGGTGACGGCGACGGCGGATGAGAGCACGCGCAGCGATATCGAGGCACGGCTGTTCGCCGAGCGGGTCGAAACCCTGGTGCTGGGGTTCGACCGGCCCAACATCAAGCTCGCCATCGAATCCAAGCAGGACAGCAAGCGGCAATTGCTGCGTTTCATCGAGCGTCACCCGGGCAAGAGCGGCATCGTCTACTGCCTGTCGCGCAAGAAGACGGAGGAGATGGCGGCCTTCCTGGAAAAGAACGGCGTCACCGCGCTCGCCTATCACGCCGGCATGAGCAAGGAGGCGCGCGAGGCCAATCAAAACGCCTTCATGACGCTGTCGGGCGTCGTCATGGTGGCGACCATCGCCTTCGGCATGGGCATCGACAAGCCCGATGTCGCCTATGTCTTCCATACCGACATGCCGGGCAGCCTGGAGGCCTATTATCAGGAGATCGGCCGTGCCGGCCGTGACGGGCGCAAGGCCGAGGCGCATATGCTGTACGGCCTTGGCGACATCCGCATGCGCCGGCTGTTCATCGACGACGAGGATGCTGCGGTCGAGCACAAGAAGCGCGCGCATCGCCGGCTCGACACGCTGATCGGCTATTGCGAGACGGCGCAGTGCCGCCGCCAGGTGCTGCTCGGCTATTTCGGAGAAGAAGCCGAGCCTTGCGGCAATTGCGACAACTGCCTGGATCAGGTGCCGCGCGCCGATGGCGGCGCGGAAGCGCGCATCATCCTGGCCGCGGTCGCGCAGAGCGGCGAGCGCTTCGGCGCCGCCCATGTCATCGATATCCTGCTCCGCCATGAGACCGAGAAGATCCTGGCCCGCGGTCACCAGAAGCTCGCCAGCTTCGGCAGCGGCGCGGCGCACAAGAAGGATTTCTGGATATCGCTGATCCGGCAGCTCGTCGCCGGCGGTTTCCTCGAGCCGGATCCGAGCGGCCATGGCGGCCTCGCCATCGCCGAGAAAGGCCATGCGCTCGGCCGCGGCGAGATGCCGTTCCATTACCGTGTCGAGATGCGCAGCCGCGCCTTGCGCAAGATGCGGGCGGAGGGTTCGGGTGCCAACGCCGATGGCGTCGATGCCTCGCTGCTGGCCACGCTCAAATCCCTGCGGCTGCGCCTGGCCAAGGAGCGCCAGGTGCCGGCCTATGTGGTGTTTTCCGACCGCACGCTGATCGACATGGCCGAACGCCGCCCGCGCGACCTCGACGCCTTCGCCGAGGTCCATGGCGTGGGAGGGGCGAAGCTCAAGGAGTTCGGGGAGATTTTTGTCAAGGCGATTGCCGGACACCGGTCCGACGGGTCGGTCTGAAGCCCGCACCACATCCTGCAAGCTGTGAGGGTCACCAGCGGGAGCGCAACCGCTACTGGAATAAGCGGCCGCCGTACCCGTCGCGGAGCCCATCTTCATCTGTCACTCAAGAATGAAATAGAGCGGGGCAAGCATTGCGAATGCCGAGACAACGGTGAGCAATAGGTCTGTGACCATAAGCCCCCGCTCGGAATTCATGACCACTTTTACAGCGTGAGCAAAGCAACCAACCCCTCCGCCGCTCGTTGACCTAAGCTGGGATGATCCCTAGCCACCTCTTGGCCCGCCCTTGATCCCCATTCAGGGTGGGCTCTTTTTGCCTATTAGGCGGCAGCATTTCGATGCTGAGCAAGACCGCATCCTCAGACCGCCTTGCTTTTTTCGAAGAAGGTCGCCGCCGTGCAGTTGCCGGGGCTGGACCTAATACCTTCGTCGCAACCGCTCGACCTTGCGTCGCAATAAAAGTTTCGGAACTATTTTAGCGTATGCTAATTTAATCGCCATTGTCGCGGTCAGTTTATGCGTTTCGCAACAAGATTTCGGAGGAATGATAAGATGAGCGGCAACCGCGATGATCCACCAATTGAACGACGCTCACTTCCCCGGGCGGCCGTTCTAAAGGAGGGAACCATTGTCACAGAGGGTATGACAATCGCTTGCTCCGTCAGAAATCAACACGCTCATGGTGCGGAGCTACGGGTGGAGCCCGGCGTGGTTGTTCCCGAGCGGTTCGTCCTGCACGTCCCTGCGGATGGTGTCGAATATCGTGCCGTGGTGCGATGGAGGAAGAATGAGCGGCTTGGCGTACAGATCCATTGAAACAGCCATCAAGCAACTGGCCGAATTTATCGCGTCATGAGCACTCGCGGAATGCGCGATCCTGGATGCGATTGGTGATCAATGGCGGAGAGGGAGGGATTCCCTTTCACCTCTATGATACTGAAAATACTAGTCTTTTCGCGCTTTTTGTTACACAGTTTGTTACACAGCTACAACTACGATTTATAACCGCTCTAAGCTCGCAGCTTTTGGGCTCGCCTGCCCAATCCATCCGATCTGTCGAAACCGATGGCTTGTAGGACACTCCCGCGTGTGTACGTTGGGGCTTGGGTCAGAAGGTGACCCACAGCAAAGACGGGAGCGCCGCAGCGCAAAAGATCTCATCGGTCAAGGAACAGATAGTGAAGTAGCCTGTGACAATCGGCGCCAGCATCACCTCCAAAGCCGACCAGGAAAAACCCGCAAAAAACGTCGCCCTCAGATACCCCGTCGGCAATGAATATGGGACCGAAGTTGCGCGGCAGATCGGGCGTTAGATGCCTTCATGACATCTGAACCTGAGCAGGCTCCTACGCCGCGAGCCGGCACATTTCCGAACGGAGTTTCGTCCGGCTGCGCAAAAAGGTGCCCTGTCGAGACTTACTTGTTGGCCAAATGGCTTAGCAGGGACGAACTCGTGAAGAGATTGATAATGCAACACTATCAGTCGTTGTGCTGATCCGACAGGCTGTGCGTTTTGGCACGAAAATCATGGCGAAAAGCGCACCGGCACTTTACTCTCCAAATTATGATTCGCCTCGATCCCGCGACCGCCAGCTCCTCTGCGCCGCCCTCCGTTCCCGCGTGGGCGATCACAAGCGCCGGCGCGCCGAGTGACGGCGACGCCGCCTTCCGGGCCGGCGCCGCCCTGGGTGCCCTCGACACGCTCGCCCGCGCGCAGGCAGCCTGGGCCGGCGCTTGGCGGCAGCGGCTGGCGGTTCGCTGCGCCGCCTCCAGCATGCGGCTCGCCGGCCGCGCCGAGGATGCGGCCGCCTTGCGCGATGCCTGGCATTTGCGTCCCCTACGTGCTGACCCCGGTCCCGCAGGCGCCGTCTTTGGCGCCTGGCGGCAGTTGGCCAGGCAGCCGCCCGCCGCTACGCCCGGCCGGCTCGGGAAGATACTCGACCAGCTTGGCCTCCATTGGGACGGCGCCGCGCTCGCCGACCTTTGCACGCAGATCGAAAAACTCGGGGTATCCCAGCGGTCGGCGCCATTCGACGCCGCGGCGATCGCCGCTGAGGTCGTCGCCATGCGTCCCGATGCCGAAGTCTTTGGCTGGTGGCTCGCCGACCTGGTACTGGCGCAACGCCTGGGCTGGCCGCAGCCCCTGCCGCTCCTAATGGCGCAGGGTTTTGGACCATCTTTCCGCACCGAGGCCGGCGGTGGCCGGCGCATCCGGCCCGGGGACAAGAATTTTGAGCGGGCGGTTTGCATCGCGCTCGTCGCGGCCGCCGCGGACGCTTGTCGGTTGGCCGCCGAGCTGTCGCGCCGGGCCGAAAAACTCCTGGCGGTGGCGCCGAAACTGCGCGCCAAAGGCGCCGGCGACGTAATCTTTCTGCTGCTCAGTGAAGACGCCGTGTCCGGATCGCTGACGACGGACAATCTGTCGCGCTTTGCATCGCGACGGCTGTTCGAACGGCTGCAGCAACTGGAGGTCGTGCGCGAGCTCTCCGGCCGCCCCACATTCCGGCTGTTCGGGCTGTAGCGATGAGCGAAGCGTCCGCCCGCCGCAAGCCAAACGATCAGCCGGCGCTGCTCGACACCGAACTGGAACATCTGCCGCCGGAGCTGCGCTGGTGCGAATGGATGGCCCGCGTCGAAGCGGTGATCTTTGCGGCAAATGAACCGGTGACACGTAGTGTCCTCGCGCGGGTGGTGGGAAAAAACTGCAATATCGAGCTGATCATCGACGACATTCGCGCCGAACTCGCCGGCCGCCCTTACGAGCTGGTCGCGGTCGCCGGCGGCTGGCAGCACCGGACCAAAAAGGTTTTTGGCGACGCCATTCACGCAGCCTTCGGCACGGCAGCGGGCGAGGGAGCAAAAGAACTGTCGCAGGCGGAGGCGCTTGTCTTGATGTGCATTGCCTATTTCCAGCCGATCACCCGTGGCGAGCTGTCGAGCTTTTTCGGCAAGGAGGTGTCACGTGACCTGATCGGCGTGCTGCGCGCTGAGCAGCTGGTCGCCTCGGGGCCGCGCAGCCCGCAGCCGGGCGCGCCCTACACCTATGTGACGACCAAAACTTTTCTGTCGCAGTTCGGGCTCGACACGCTGCGCCAGCTGCCGGATTTCGAGGCGCTCGAGGACGCCGGGCTGCTGTCGAAGGAGAAGCTGCTGGATCATCCCAGGGTTTGCAGATATCGACGATGATGGCGCCAGCGCCGCGCTCGACGAATAGATGATCCCATCACGGCGGGACACACGCGATCTCGCCGCTCGTCACATAGAAGATTGCGCCACGCACGCCGTCTGGTCTCGCCGGCTGGGTCCTTCGCGTGACGGAAGGGAGGTGGCGGCACGCGTCCGCTTGTCGATGAAGGATAAGCGAACAGGCAATTGATCGAGCCTGGTCGCACATGTCGATCACCATTGAGAGCTCTCGAAGGGAGAAAGTTCAATTGAACCACGTCTACCTTGAGCTTCTCGCGACGATTGAGGCGTTAAGATCCAGCCCATCGGGGCGACCATTCAGACGCTGATGGACAAGGTTCGCGACCTTTCACAGACGATCAAAGCCCTGAAAGACGATCTCCACCAGACAGCCGGCTATGGCCTGCTAAGAACCTAGCCAGCCGGCGAGTGCCCATCCCGGCCATTGTCAGCGAGGCGGCCATCCCAACAAGATCGCCTTGCCGCCACCGCCAATGGCGGATGCTGACAGCAGCGCCATAAGAACGCCAACGTAGATGGGGAAGATCATCCTCGGGCTATTCGTCCTTCCAAATGACAGTCTTCCCCCGAAAATCCCAATGAAATTTGAGGTTGGCTTTCAGTACCTCGGTGGGGATCCTCGGCTCGATCGCTGTGTGGAGAGCGTTATACGTTTCTCGGCAGAAGCTCGGCGGCGGGACATTCAGCTTGTACCCCGACGGGTACCTAAAATCTTGCTGAGAATTCATCAGGTCAAGGTTGTTGGCAATCATCTTCACGTTCCCAATCGGCGGCATTCCTAGGGCCACTGCGGCTTCGTAAATGTCCTCGATCTTGTGACCGAAGCCGAGCCGGAGACCGCGTTTCGACACGCCCTTTGAAGCTAGATACGCTTTCAAGAGGAGTTCTAGGTGTGAGCTTTCGAGAGGTTGTCCATTCGGACCGGACCGAGGAGACTGGAGTTACCACGCTTCAGCATCCATC
>NZ_VFTA01000036.1:0-55473 GCF_007003935.1 Mesorhizobium sp. WSM4310 | reverse complement strand
AAGCTCGACGGAGTGGGGGTCGACCTGACTCGCCCGTCGTTACTTCAAGCCGGACAATGCCCTCCGCCCTTATCGAGGCCCTGTGATGAGTTGTCAGCGGCGGCGCATTTGAGGACCGCCTTCCCCCACCCCGTCGCTGCTTCGCAGCGCCACCTCTCCCCTCCGGAGGGAGAGGAAGGGCGTCGAGCTCGACGAAACCGCGCCTGGTTCGGCGAAGCCGAGACGGAGTGGGGGTCGATCTTTGCTTCCAAATCCGCGTTTCTCCCCTCCCGTCTATCGAAGTCGTTCACCTCGCCCTCGTGCCATGCTAACCACCCCCCATGGCACAGAAGAAAGCTTTCGAGGTCGATTCCTGGCTCGCGCAGCCTGACGCGCGCATGTCCATCGTCCTGCTCTACGGCCCCGATCGCGGCCTCGTCTCCGAGCGCGCAAAGGCCTTTGCCGAAAAGACCGGCCTGCCGCTCGACGATCCGTTTTCCGTGGTCCGGCTCGAGGGTTCGGAGGTCGACCGCGATGAGGGCCGGCTGCTCGACGAGGCCCGCACCGTGCCGATGTTTTCCGACCGCCGGCTGCTTTGGGTGCGCAATGCCACCGGCCAGAAGGCGCTAGCCGAGGACGTCAAGGCGCTGACGGCGGAGCCCGCGCGCGATGCCATCATCCTCATCGAGGCCGGCGATCTCAAGAAAGGCGTCGGCCTGCGGGCCGTGGTCGAAGCTGCGGACAACGCCATGGCGCTGCCTTGCTACGCCGATGAGGCGCGCGACATCGACACGGTCATCGACGATGAATTGCGCAAGGCCGGCATGTCGATGACGCTGGAGGCGAGACAGGCGCTGCGCCGCAATCTCGGCGGCGACAGGCTCGCTTCGCGCGGCGAGATCGAAAAGCTCATCCTCTACGCCCACGGCCAGAAGGAGATCGGCCTGGAGGATATCAGGGCGATGTCGGGCGACGTGTCAGGCGCCTCGTTCGACGACGCCGTCAACGCGCTGCTCGAAGGCAAGATCGGCGACTTCGACACCGCCTTCACCCGCCACTGCCAGTCGGGCGGCCCGCCCTTCCTGGTGCTGTCCTCGGCGATGCGCCAGTTCCAGCAGATTCAAATTATGCGTGGCCAGATGGACTCTGGCGGACGCAATGCCGCATCGGTCGTCGCCGGCGCGCGCCCGCCGGTTTTCTTTTCGCGGCGCAAGCTGGTGGAGAAGGCGCTGGAGCGCTGGAGCAGCGATGCGCTGAGCCGCGCGCTGACCCGGTTGCAGACCGCGGTGCTGCAGACCCGCAAACGGCCCGATCTGTCCGAGGCACTGGCGCGCCAGGCGCTGCTCGGCATTGCCGTGGAAAGCGCCAGGCTGGGGCAGCGTTAGAGCAATTCCAGGAAGAGTGTGAGCGGTTTTCCCGGGGAAGCGCGCAGCACCTTCCCTTGGCAATTGCGTCAAAACAAAGAGTCGATCTTCGCCTTTTCGGCGCCGGGCGCTGCCCATAAGTCAATCCATTGTCATGGCGCCCAGGGGTTGGAAGGTCGGCGGCGCCAACGGCTACTGACCGGACCAATTGATCGGGGCGTAATGTCCGTTTTGGCCGGAATTGTCCCAGCTCATGCCATGATCGCTGAACGTGCTGCCTTGCGCCCCCATCGCCATGCCGAGCCAGTCGGGATTGACGGGATGGCCGGTGGCCGCCCACATCTGCCCGTCCTCGCGCATCGTCGGCAGCGGTTCGACCGCCATCTGCATGACGCCGGCAATCGCCGCCGACCGCTTCTTGCCGTCTATCCGGTAGTCTATCGGCACCTTCTTGGCGCCGAGGTTCGTGCCGATCAAGGGTGCCAACACCGCCATCGGGCCACCCGCGCCGCCAGTGAAGATGGCCCCCAGCGCCTCTGTCTGCCCGTCATCGGCCCGTTCGTCGATATAGGCGGCGGCCGTCCAATTGCCGTCTGCCATCGGACCCGGCGTGTGAGCGACCAATGCGACACTGAGCCCGTCCAATCGAACGTCGCCGTAATTGCCCGTATCGATGTGAAAGACCAGGCCGACGTCGCAAACGCCTTTCGTCGGCCTCGATGTCAGCTGCGCCTTGGTGGACAGCAGGCAAGGACACACGACATCGCAGCTGCAATTTTCGAAGTAACTTCCGGACAATTGCCAACGGACTGCCATTTGCACCTCCCATGCGTCAGGCGCGTCGGCATATCATTTGGCGAGGCGATGCCATTTCACGACTATTGCTGGAATGGCGAATAGCCCTCGCCGCGACCGGCACGCTAGGGCAATTAATTTAAGCCATATCTAATATTAATTACGCCGTTGCCCGGCACTGTCAAGCCGCGGGCGCCACGGCTGGCGATTGGCGAAATCGGCAACGCTGCAATCTCCCCCCTCGTGGGGGAGATGCCCGGTAGGGCAGAGGGGGGCGCCGTAGAGCGCTGCCTCGGCCAGCTTCGACTGGCCGAGAGACTTACCTGAAGCTGCATCACTATCCATTGAGATGTCGGCGGGCCAGCGCCCCCCTCTGGCTTGCCAGCCATCTCCCCCACAAGGGGGGAGATCGGCCAATCGCCTACCGCCGCCGCCAGCATCGCCCCCCATCAGCTCGTGTCGCCAGCCCTGGCAAAACGAAAGGGCTGACCCAACAGCCAGCCCCCTTTTTCTGCGTTAAATCAAGCTTCCGCTTGATGTCATTCGCCGGCTAACTACCGCTCCTGCTTCAATCTCCGGCACAGCTCGTCCAGCTGCTCCAGCGAGCGGTAGGACACCCGTAGCTCGCCGCCCTTGCCCTTGTGATCGATGGCCACGATCATGCCGAGCGTGTCGGTCATCAGCTTTTCCAGGGCCAGCGTGTCGGTATCCTTTTCCGGCGCGGCTTGCGGCTGCTTCGGCTTGGCCGGCGTGGGGCCGGCCGGCATCTGCGCCAGCGCTTCGGCCTGGCGCACGGAAAGCCCTTCCTCGACGATGCGCTTGGCAAGGCCGGCCGGATCTTCCGCCGTCACCAGCGTGCGGGCATGGCCGGCCGACAGCGCGCCGTCGACCAGCATGTCGCGGATGACATCCGGCAGCTTCAGCAGCCGGAGCGTGTTGGCGACATGGCTGCGGCTCTTGCCGATGACATTGCCGAGATCGGCCTGGGTGTAGCCGTGCTCGTCGATCAGCTGCTGGTAGCCCAGCGCTTCCTCGACGGCGTTGAGGTCGGTGCGCTGGACGTTCTCGATGATCGCCAGCTCGAGCGCGGTGCGGTCGTTGACCTCGCGGATGATGACCGGGATCTCGGTCAGCCCGGCACGCTGCGCCGCCCGCCAGCGCCGCTCGCCGGCGATGATCTCGTAGCGGCCCGCCTGCGTCGGCGACGGCCGCGCCACCACCGGCTGCACCACGCCATGTTCGCGGATCGACTGGGCAAGATCGGTCAGTTCGGCGTCGCCAAAGTGCCGGCGCGGATTCTTCGGGTTGGGGCTGAGAAACTCGATCGGCACCTTGCCGTCGGCGCTCATCCCGGGCTTCTCCGGCGCCGCCGGACGATCGATCTCGCCGATCAGTGCCGCCAGGCCACGGCCCAGTCTTTTCCTCGAAAGGTCTTCGCTCATGTCTATTCCAGGTCTATTTAGGATAAATGTCTTGAGATCGTTTCGGTATCGAATCGGCTGCTAATTCTGGATCCGATCCAATCAAGCGGCGCGCAATTTGCGCTCGCGGCGGATCACTTCCGAGGCCAGCTGCAGATAGGCCTGGCTGCCCGAGCACTTCAAATCGTAAAGGATCGCCGGCTTGCCATAGGATGGCGCCTCCGACACCCGCACATTGCGCGGGATAATGGTTTCGTAGACCTTGTCGCCCATATGCTGGCGGACATCCTGCACCACCTGGTTGGCGAGATTGTTGCGGCCGTCATACATGGTCAGCACGATGCCCTGGATGGTGAGGTCCGGATTGATCGACCGGCGCACCTGCTCGACGGTTTCCAGCAACTGGCTCAAGCCTTCGAGCGCGAAGAACTCGCATTGCAGCGGCACCAGCACCGAATCGGCCGCCGCCATCGAATTGAGCGTCAGCAGATTGAGCGAAGGTGGGCAGTCGATCAGCACGTAGCCGAAGCCGGCCGACCGCGCCGAAGCGGCACGCAACGCGTTGCGCAGCCGCAGCACCCGATCGGGCGCCGAGGCGATCTCCATCTCGATGCCGAGCAGGTCGAGCGTCGACGGCACGATCGACAGGCCGGGCACGGCGGTAGGAATGGCTGCGGCTTCCAGCTCCAGCTCGCCGGTCAGCACGTCGTAGGACGAGACCGTGCGATCCTTGCGATCGATGCCGAGGCCGGTACTGGCATTGCCTTGCGGGTCGAGGTCGACGATCAGCACCTTTTCGCCGATCGCGGCCAGAGCGGTGGCCAGATTGATGGCGGTGGTGGTCTTGCCGACCCCGCCCTTCTGGTTGGCTACGGTGATGATTCGGGGGCCGTTCTTCATGGGTTTATGCCAGAAATTCATTTTTGGGTCGCCAAATAGCCCGACAAGTCGAAGATCAGACAGGTCGCAGGTTAGACAATTCCAGGATGACGCCATGGGGGTCCGTCACACTGGCATGTTCTACCAGATCGAAGGCCCATCGGTTAACGCTTTCTTGCACTTCGGCGCGATAATCCCGGCCTTTATGGAACAGGCCGCGCGCGCCTGATGTCAGCCACGGCGCCGACAGGTCGAGCAGGACCGAAAGCGAGGCCAGAGCCCGTGCCGTGACGATTTGTGGTTGCGAAACAAGCGCATGGCTGTCCTCGATCCGCCGCGCGACAACCCGCGCCGGCAGGTTGAACTGGCCGATGACGGTCTGCAGGAACGACGCCTTCTTGCGGTTGCTCTCCACCAGATCGATGCTGGCCCCGTCGCGCTCGGCGAGCAGGAAAGCCATGACCAGGCCGGGAAATCCGCCGCCCGAACCGATATCGACCCAATGCGTGGCATTGGGTTCTATGCGTGCCAGCTGCGCGCTGTCGAGGATGTGGCGCTGCCAGACATCGCCCGCGGTCGACTGCGCGACCAGATTGATGCTGCGATTCCATTTCTGGAAGATGGCTTCGAACGCCACCAGGCGATCAAATGTTTCACGTGAAACCGGGCCGGCCGCGTCCTGCAGGCTCTTCCAGGAGAAAGAGCTCACGCAACAACCCTTTGTTCGCTCTGGGGCACTTGTTCGCTCTGGAGCCTCTGCGCACTCTCATGGTGGCGGACATGGGCGACGATGATCGCCAGCGCCGCCGGCGTCATGCCCTCCATGCGCTGCGCGTCGGCGATGGACCGCGGCCGCCGCGCCTGCATCTTCTGCTTCAACTCATTGGACAGGCCCGGTACGCCGGTGAAATCGACCGTCTCCGGGATCAGCCGCCTCTCTTCGTGGCGGATCTGAGCGACATCACTCTTCTGCCGGTCGAGATAGACCGAATATTTCGCTTCCGTTTCGAGGCGCTCGGCGGTCCTGGCGTCGATCGCCGCGAACCGAGGCTCGATCCTGGCCAGCCAGGCGACATCGACGTCGGGATAGGCCAGCAGCTCATAACCGGACCGGCGCACCCCGTCCCGGTTGATCTCCAACCCATGCCGCGCCGCCTCGTTGGGGGTCATCGCCACCGATCTGGCCAGTTCGCGCGCCGCATCGAGCCGCTGCATGACATCGCCATAGCGCTGCATGCGATGCGCCGAGGCGATCCCCAGTCTCTCGGCGACAGGCGTCAGCCGTTCATCGGCATTGTCGGCGCGCAATGACAGCCGGAATTCTGCCCGCGAGGTGAACATGCGGTAGGGTTCGCTGATGCCGCGGCTGGTCAGATCGTCGACCATCACGCCGATATAGGCTTCGGTGCGGCTGAGCACGATCTGCTCGCCGCCGGACGCCCGCCGCGCAGCGTTGAGGCCAGCGAGCAGGCCCTGCCCGGCGGCCTCCTCATACCCGGTCGTGCCATTGATCTGCCCGGCGAGAAAAAGACCGGCGACACGTTTCGTCTCCAGCGTCTGATGCAGCTCGCGCGGATCGACGTGATCATACTCGATGGCATAGCCCGGCTGCAGCATGGTCGCATGCTCGAGCCCGGGAATTGTCTTGAGGATGTCGAGCTGCACATCCTGCGGCAGCGAGGTCGAGATCCCATTGGGATAGACGGTGTCGTCGTCGAGCCCTTCCGGCTCCAGAAAGATCTGGTGGCCGTCGCGGTCACCGAACTTGACGATCTTGTCCTCGATCGACGGGCAATAACGCGGCCCGACGCCTTCGATCGACCCGGAATACATAGCCGAGCGACCGAGATTGGCGCGGATCAGCTCATGCGTGGCCGGCGTCGTGCGGGTGATGCCGCACTCGATCTGCGCTGTGGTGATACGGTCGGTCATCAGCGAGAACGGCACGGGATCCTCGTCCGCCGCCTGGCTTTCCAGAGACGCCCAGTCGATGGTCTTTCCGTCGAGCCGTGGCGGCGTACCGGTCTTCAGCCGGCCGAGCTTGAAGCCGGCACGGTCCATCGTCGCCGACAGACCAAGGCTCGCCTGCTCGTTCATGCGGCCGGCGACGATCTTCTTCTCGCCAATATGAATGAGGCCGCGCAGGAAGGTGCCCGTCGTCAGGACCACGGCGCCGCACGCAAGCCTGCGGCCGTCGGCCAGCAGGACAGCGGCGATCCGCCCTTCGTCGATTTCGAAATCCAGCACCTCGCCCTCGACCACGTCGAGATCGTTCTGCTGCCGAATCGCTTCCTGCATGGCAAGGCGATAGAGCTTCCTGTCGGCCTGCGTGCGCGGCCCGCGCACCGCCGGCCCCTTGCGGCGGTTGAGCAAACGGAACTGGATTCCGGCCGCATCCGCCACCCGGCCCATCAGCCCGTCCATGGCGTCGATTTCGCGGACCAGATGGCCTTTTCCGAGCCCGCCGATTGCGGGATTGCACGACATCACGCCGATCGTATCGAAGCGCAGCGTCACCAGCGCGGTTCTAGCGCCGGCGCGCGCGGCAGCGCTGGCCGCCTCGCACCCCGCATGGCCGCCACCCACCACAACCACATCATAGTGATCGGTCATTTCAAATCCTGGACTCACAAAAAGATTGAGGGACACATGTCCTCGCAAGGACAAGCTGTCAAGAAAACTTCGCGGCAAGTTTCACGTGAAACAGAGTAATGCCTTACCCTTAGCCTTACCCTCCCCCTTGTGGGGCGGGTCGCTGCTCAGCAGCGGGTGGGGGAACCGGCGCAGACCGCCACGAGGACCTACGGTCCAACCCTCCACAAACGGAGGGAGGACCGTGGCGCTGTGTTTCACGTGAGTCACTGCAAAGGGGTTGCCGAAGCGTCCCCAACTTCCGCAAACGCATCACCACCTCAGAAACCCCGCCTATTCAACCAAGCAATTGTTTCACGTGAGTCATTTCCCGATGCAGAACTGCGAAAAGATAACATCGAGCATATCCTCGACATCGATCGCGCCGACGATTCGGCCAAGGCTGTCCGCCGCCAGCCGCAGCTCTTCGGCGCGCAGTTCCTGGCCTGCGGCACCCTCGGCAGCAGCGCGAAGCAGATGCCGATTCGCTTCACCAAGCAGTTCGACATGGCGCAACCGCGACGGCAGAATGTCGCCGACATCACCCGCCGCGACCGCCGCGCGACGGCCGATTTCGGCGAGCAGCGCCTCCACTCCAGTCCCATTCACGACCGAAATGACAAAGTCGTATCTGCCGGCCGCGTCCCCGGCCGCCTGTTCCTCCAACAGGTCGACCTTGGTGCCGACATGCAGCAGAGGCGCCGTGGTCGGAACCTGGCCGACGACCTTGGGTGACAAAGCGTCCTCCAGCAGCAGCAAGAGATCGGCGCGGTCGGCCTTGGCTCGCGCCTTCTCGATGCCGATCGCCTCGACCTTGCCCGGCGCCTCGCGCAAGCCGGCCGTATCCGTCAGCTTGACGCGCAGGCCGCCGAGGTCCAGCGTCACCTCGAGCAGGTCGCGGGTCGTGCCGGGCTCATCCGTTACAATAGCTGCATCGCGCCGCGCCAAGGCGTTGAACAGACTCGACTTGCCGGCATTCGGCGCGCCGAGAATCACCACCTCGAAGCCGTCGCGGATGATTTCGGCCGCATGAAATCCGGCGATGTGGCGATCGATTTCGCCGATCATCGCCCGGACATCCGACCAAACCGTATCCGAAACGGATCCCGGCACGTCCTCCTCATCGGCAAAGTCGATCTCCGCCTCGATCATCGCCCGCGCGTGGATCAGCCGGCGTCGCCAACTCATATAGAGCTCGCTCTGGACACCCTCGGCATTCTGGACCGCAAAGCGTCGCTGCGCCTCCGTTTCGGCACTGACCAGATCCGCCAGTGCTTCGGTTTCGACGAGGTCGAACTTGCCATTGAGGAAGGCCCGGCGGGTGAATTCGCCCGGTTCGGCGTGCCTGACGCCCTCAAAGCCGGCGATCGTCTCCAGCATCCTGGCCACCACGGCGCGTCCGCCATGGACATGGAATTCGGCGACATCCTCCCCGGTAAAGCTGGCCGGACCGGGAAAGAAGATGACCAACCCGCTGTCCAGTATGGTTCCATCGGGCGCCTTGAGCCTGCGCAGGAGCGCCGCCCGGTCCTTAACCATGCCACCGGCGATCGTTTCGACCACGAATCGAGTCCGTGGGCCGGAAATGCGCAGCACGGCGACGCCGGCCGGAAGCCGGCCGCTCGACAGCGCAACGATCGAATCGCCTGAAATCATTTGCCCGCTCAGTTGAACCGCCCTAGCCTCGCGCCTTCAAACAACCCGAGTTGCCCATCGTGACATTGCCCGCGCAAAACCTGCTTGCCGAAGAGGCCAGCCCCTATCTGCAGCAGCACAGCGGCAATCCCGTGCATTGGCGGGCCTGGTCGCCGGCATCGCTCGAAGAAGCAAGGACGCTCGATCGCCCGATCCTGCTCTCCGTCGGCTATGCCGCCTGCCACTGGTGCCATGTCATGGCGCATGAAAGCTTCGAGAATGACGGCGTCGCCGCCGTCATGAACCGTCTGTTCGTCAATATCAAGGTCGACCGCGAGGAGCGACCCGACATCGACCAGATCTATATGGCCGCGCTCTCCTCGATGGGCGAGCAAGGCGGCTGGCCGCTGACCATGTTCCTGACGCCGGACGGCAAGCCATTCTGGGGCGGCACCTATTTTCCGCGCGAGGCGCGCTATGGCCGCCCGGGCTTCATCCAGGTCATGGAAGCGGTCGACAAGGCCTGGCGCGAGAAACGCGACAGCCTGCACCAGAGCGCCGATGGGTTGACCTCCCATGTCGAGGCGCGGCTCTCCGGCACGCATGCCAGGCAGAGCCTCGACCGCGGCACGCTCACCGACCTCGCCGGCCGCATCGACGGCATGATCGACCGCGACCTTGGCGGCCTGCGTGGCGCGCCGAAATTCCCCAACGCGCCATTCATGCTGACGCTGTGGCTGTCCTGGCTGCGCGGTGGCAACGCCGCGCATCGTGACGACGTGCTGGTCAGCCTGGAACGGATGCTGGGCGGCGGCATCTACGATCACATTGGCGGTGGGCTCAGCCGCTACTCAACCGATGCGGAATGGCTGGTGCCGCATTTCGAGAAGATGCTCTACGACAATGCCGAGCTGATCCGCTTCTGCAACTGGGCCTTTTCGGCAAGCGGCAATCATTTGTTCCGGATACGAATCGAAGAGACGGTCGACTGGCTGCTGCGCGAAATGCGCGTCACCGGCGGCGCCTTCGCAGCCAGCCTCGACGCCGACAGCGAAGGCGAGGAAGGGCTGTTCTACACCTGGAACCGGCAAGAGATCGAAGCCGTCCTTGGTAGCGATTCAGCCTTGTTTTTCAAATACTTCACGCTCTCTGCCCCGCATGGCTGGGAAGGCAAGCCGGTCGTCCATCAAACCCGTGGCCAGCAAGCCCAAAGCGTGGCCGACCGCGAAAAACTCATGCCGCTCAAAGCCAGGCTTCTCGCGGTGCGGGAGGAGCGCGTCAGGCCAGGCCTCGATGCCAAGACCCTCACCGACTGGAACGGCCTGATGATCGCGGCACTCGCCGAGGCCGGTCGCTCGCTGGGCCGGCCCGACTGGATCGAGGCAGCGGCCAAGGCGTTTGCCCACATCTCCGGCGCCAGCCGCGACGGCCGCTTGCCGCATTCCATGCTTGGTGCCAGAAAACTGTTTCCCGCCTTGTCGAGCGATTACGCCGCCATGGCCAATGCGGCGATCTCGCTGTTCGAGGCGTCCGGCGATTGGAGCTACATCGACCAGGCGAGGCAGTTCATCGAACAGCTCGACCATTGGCATGCCGACGACACCGGTACAGGTTATTATCTGACGGCTTCGGACAGCACCGACGTGCCGATCCGCATCAGAGGCGATGTCGACGAGGCCATTTCCTCGGCCACCAGCCAGATCATCGCGGCACTTGTGCGGCTCGCCTCCGTTACCGGCGATCTCGATCTCGGCGAAAAAGCCTGGAAAATCGCCGAACATGCGGCCGGCCGCGCCGCGCACCAGGCCTATGGCCAGGCCGGCATCGTCAATGCCTGCGCGCTTGCCATCGAACCTTTGAAACTGGTCATCGTCGACAGTCCAGAGGACCCAAAGCTCGTTCCGGTTGCGAATCGGTGCCCCGACCCCCGCCGCGTCGACATCATTGCCGCGATTGGTTCGGAAACGAATCGACCCTTGCTGCCCGGCGGGATTCTGCCGCCGGCCGACAAAGCCGGGGCCTGGCTGTGTACCGGGCAGGTGTGTTTGCCGGTGGTGACGGATGCTGGAGAGCTGGAGCGGCTGTTGCGGCGATAGCTCCTCACCTCCCCCCTTGTGGGGAGGGTCGGCTCGCGATCGTGGCGAAGCGTAGATCGGGAGACGGGGGGTGTAACGCCAGCCTCAGTGCTGACCCCCGCCCCGCTCCGGTGCGCGGATCGAACCCTCCCCACAAGGGGGAGGGTAAGCCCTTACGTATTCATAGAATCGAAGAAATCCGCATTGGTCTTGGTCTGCTTCAGCTTGTCGATGAGGAACTCGATCGCATCGGTCGTTCCCATCGGCGCCAGGATGCGGCGCAGCACGAAGATCTTCTGCAAGTCCGCGCGCGGCACCAGCAGGTCTTCCTTGCGGGTACCGGACTTCAAGATGTCCATCGCCGGATAGATGCGCTTGTCGGCGACCTTGCGGTCGAGCTGGATTTCGCAGTTGCCGGTGCCCTTGAACTCCTCGAAGATGACTTCGTCCATGCGGCTGCCGGTGTCGATCAGCGCGGTCGCGATGATGGTCAGCGAGCCACCTTCCTCGATGTTGCGGGCGGCGCCGAAGAAGCGCTTCGGCCGCTGCAGCGCGTTGGCGTCGACACCGCCGGTCAGCACCTTGCCGGATGACGGCACGACGGTGTTGTAGGCACGGCCGAGGCGGGTGATGGAATCGAGCAGGATGACGACGTCACGGCCATGCTCGACCAGCCGCTTGGCCTTCTCGATGACCATCTCGGCAACCTGGACGTGGCGCACCGCCGGTTCGTCGAAGGTCGAGGAGATCACCTCGCCCTTCACCGAGCGCTGCATGTCTGTCACTTCCTCCGGCCGCTCGTCGATCAAAAGCACGATCAGATAGCATTCCGGGTGGTTGGCGGTGATCGAGTGGGCAATGTTCTGCATGAGAACCGTCTTGCCGGTCCGCGGCTGCGCGTTGATCAACGCGCGCTGTCCCTTGCCGATCGGCGCGACCAGGTCGATCACGCGCGCCGAGATGTCCTTGCTGGTCGAATTGTCGATCTCCATCTTCAGCCGCTTGGTCGGATAGAGCGGCGTCAGATTGTCGAAATGGATCTTGTGACGGATCTTTTCGGGGTCGTCGAAATTGATGGTATTGACCTTGAGCAGCGCGAAATAGCGCTCGCCTTCCTTCGGGCTGCGGATCGGCCCTTCGACCGTATCGCCGGTCTTCAGCGAAAAGCGCCGGATCTGCGACGGCGAGATGTAGATGTCGTCGGGACCTGGCAGGTAGTTGGCATTGGCAGAGCGCAGGAAGCCGAAGCCATCCTGCAGGACTTCGACCACACCGTCGCCGATGATCTCGATATCCTGTGCGGCCAGCTTCTTCAGGATCGCGAACATCAGCTCCTGCTTGCGCATGACGCTGGCGTTCTCGACCTCGAGCGATTCGGCATAAGCGATCAGCTCTGGCGGCTTCTTGTTCTTGAATTCGGTAAGTTTCATTTCTTGCATAGACGGACTCTGGGTGCGCTTTGGGAGAAAAATATCGGCGGGATGCGACAAATGCCGGGCGCGGCCGAAATAATGAGGGGCGGCGCATGACGGGAAGGAAGACCCGTCTTTTATCGTCGGTCGGATCAAAGAGCAAGCAGCGTTTTAAGGGGCCTGATCGGCCTCAGAATGGCTTGACGACAACCAGGATCACGATGGCGATCATCAGCAATGTGGGGATCTCGTTGACGATCCGCCAGTGCCTCGCCGGTTTTTCGTTGCGATCTTCGGCGAATTTCCGCACCGCGCCGGCCAGATAGCCGTGAACGGCGGACAACAACAGCACCAGACCGATCTTGGCGTGCAGCCAGCCGCCCTGGAAGCCGAAGATTTTCCAGGCGAGCCACAAGCCGAACACCCAGGTAACGATCATCGCCGGATTGATGATGCCGCGCAGCAGGCGCCGCTCCATCACCTTGAAGGTCTCCGACTGCACCGACCCTTTCTCGGCATCGACGTGATAGACGAACAGCCGCGGCAGATAGAGCATGCCGGCCATCCAGGAAATGACGGCAAGGATATGGATCGCCTTTGCCCAGGGATAGAAACTTTCGGGTGCGACGAAAAACAGAAGCGCCGTCAGCACGATCAGCACAACGATGCTGACGATCATGCGCATCATCGCCTGTCCGGTGCTGTTGGTGTTGTTTGTCTCATTCATCAGCGTGTCGCGCTCCTCACCTGCTTCACCATCGCCTCGACATGCGCGATCGGCGTCTCCGGCGTGATGCCGTGGCCGAGATTGAAGATCAGCGGCCCGTCTCCCAGCGCTTTCAGGATCGCCTCGACGCCGTCCGACAGCGCCTTGCCGCCGGCCACGAGGCGCAAGGGATCGAGATTGCCCTGGACCGCACCCGATCGCTGCAAATCCTTCGCCGCCGCCAGCGGCACCGTCCAGTCGATCCCCAGCCCCGTCACGCCGGTCTTCTGGCGATAGGTGCGGTAGCGGGCGCCGGCGCCCTTGGGGAAGCCGATGATCGGCACATCGGGATGGACGGCCCGTACCTGCCTGACGATCTCGGCCACCGGCCAAACGCAAAACTGGTCGAACGTCGCATCGTCGAGCACGCCGGACCAGGAATCGAAAATCTGCACCACATCCGCCCCGGCTTCGATCTGCCGGATCAGATAGGCCGCCGAATGGTCGGCAAGCACCTTCAGGAGATGTTGAAACGCCGCCGGCTCGCGATAGGCGAACAGCCGCGCCGGCGCCTGGTCTGGCGTGCCATGGCCGGCGATCATATAGGTCGCCACCGTCCACGGTGCGCCGCAGAAGCCGATCAGCGTGGTTTCATCAGGCAGTTTTGCCCGCAGCCGGCGAACCGTCTCGTAGACCGGTTCGAGATTCACGTGAAACACATCGCCTTCCAGAGCCATGATCTCGGCCACCGAGATCGGCGTCAGCAGCGGTCCTCGCCCTTCCTCGAAGCGCACGTCGCGGCCGAGCGCGTGCGGAACGACAAGGATGTCGGAGAACAGGATCGAGGCATCGAAGCCGAAGCGCTCGATCGGCTGCAAGGTCACTTCCACCGCAAGGTCGGGATCGTAGCACAGGTCGAGGAACGAACCGGCACGCCTGCGCGTTTCGCGATACTCCGGCAGATAACGTCCGGCCTGACGCATCATCCAGAGCGGAGGCGGAAAGTGCGCCTCGCCCTTCAGGACGTCCAGCATGATCCGGCTTTTGGGCATCGAGCGCTCGCCTCTCCCGGCCTTCCTATAATCAAAGATTCTTATATCTAAGATTCTTCTGATTCTAAGAGTCTGTTGGTTGTGGTGGTTGTCACCTGTCCCGCTTCGTCAGCCAAAAAGCCAGCAAGCATATTGTCGCGCGCTCGCCTCTCCCAGCCTCGGGGTTCTGGGGATAGTCCGGAATCCGTCATCGGAGTCAAAGCGTTAGCAAGCCAAGGAAGAGCCCCGCCCTGTGGATGGCCGAAAGGCAAAAGGGACCGTCCCCAGATTTGTCCCCAGCCGGCCGGCGAAGCTGACAGAGCATCGAATTGTGGACAAACTGCCATCTGATACAGTCGCTCCCGACCGGCCGCTCTTTCTGTCCCGGCTTATCCACATCCGCCCACAGCCCCAGGTGATCCCTGTGAACAAACCCCAGAGCTTCTTTCACCTGCACCTGATTTCCGACGCGACCGGCGAAACGCTGCTCGCCGCCGGGCGGGCGGCTTCGGCGCAATACAAGGACGCGCGGGCGATTGAACACATCTATCCCCTCATCCGCACCGAAAAGCAGGTGGCCAAGGTGTTCGAGGACATAGAGGAGGAGCCGGGCATCATTCTCTATACGGTCGTCGACCAGAAACTGGCACGCGGCATCGACGAACGCTGCGCCACCATGGGCCTGCCCTGTGTGTCGGTGCTGGAGCCGGTGCTCACCGTCTTCCAGTCCTATCTCGGCACGCCGGCCGGCCGCCGCGTCGGCGCCCAGCACGTTCTCGACGCCGAATATTTCCGCCGCATCGATGCCCTCAACTTCACCATGGACCATGATGACGGCCAGCTGCCGGCCAATATGGACGATGCCGATGTCGTGCTGATCGGCATTTCGCGGACGTCGAAGACGCCGACCAGCATCTATCTCGCCAACCGCGGCATCAAGACCGCCAACATCCCGATCGTGCTCGGCGTGCCGGTGCCGGAAAGCCTGGTTGCCGCCAAGACACCGCTGATCGTCGGGCTGATCGCCACCGCCGAGCGCATTTCGCATGTCCGCCAGAACCGCATCCTAGGCAACAGCAGCTCCTACGTGCCGACCGACTATGTCGACCGCGCCGCCATCAACGAGGAACTCGCCTACGCCCGCCAGATCTGCACGCGCCATGGCTGGCCGATGATCGACGTCAGCCGCCGCTCGATCGAGGAAACGGCCGCGGCGATCGTTGCCCTGCGGGGGAAGTCGCGCTAGGGCAGACAAGATACGTGCGTGACGGAACGCCGACCCTGGTGAACAACCATGACCGAAAAAATCATCCTCGCTTCCGGCAGTCCATTTCGCAAGGCGATGCTCATCCATGCTGGCCTCGACATCGAGGCGGTGCCGGCCGATGTCGACGAGCGCGGGCTCGAGGCGCCGTTGCAGGATAGCGGCGTTTCGCCGGAGGATGTCGCCCTGGTGCTGGCCGAGGCCAAGGCCACCGAGGTCAGCGAACGCCGGCCCGGCGCGCTGGTGCTCGGCTGCGACCAGACTTTGTCTTTGGGTGACGAGGTGTTCCACAAGCCGGCCGACATGGAAGGCGCGCGGCGCCATCTCCTGGCGCTGTCGGGCAGGACCCATCAGCTCAACAGCGCCGCCGTGCTGGTGCGTGACGGCAAGGTGCTGTGGCGCCATGTCGGCGTCGCCGGCATGACCATGCGCAAGCTCGACCCCGGCTTCATCGGCCGCCATCTCGCCCGTGTCGGCGCCAAGGCGCTGGCCAGCGTCGGTGCCTACCAGATCGAAGGCGAAGGCATCCAGCTCTTCGAAAAGATCGAAGGCGATTATTTCACCATTGTCGGCCTGCCGCTTTTGCCGCTGCTGGCGGAATTGCGCACGCTCGGAGCCATCGATGGTTGAGGCAAGGAAGAAGGCTTTTGTCACCGGCCACCCGATCAAACATTCGCGGTCACCGAAGATCCACGGCCACTGGCTGGTCCAGCAAGGCATCGACGGCAGCTACGAGGCGATCGACGTGGCGCCGCAGGATTTTGCCGAATTCATCGCGACATTGCAGGCAAACGGGTTTCGCGGCGGCAATGTCACCATTCCGCACAAGGAAGCCGCCTTCGCTCTCGTCCACCGCCGCGACCAGGCGGCCGAAGAAATCGGCGCCGTCAACACGCTGTGGTTCGAGGATGGTCTCCTTTGGGGCGGCAACACCGACGGTCACGGCTTTGCCGCCAACCTCGATGATTACGCGCCCGGCTGGGCGAACACCGGCCCCGCGGTCGTGCTCGGCGCCGGCGGCGCGTCGCGCGCCGTCATCCAGGCGCTGAAGCAACGCGGTTTTTCCGACATCCGCATCGTCAACCGCACGCTGGCCCGGGCGCAGGAATTGCGCGACCGTTTCGGCGCCGGCGTTTCGGCGCATGGCACGGCGGCGACCAACGAATTGCTGGCCGACGCCGGCCTGCTGGTCAACACCACCGCGCTTGGCATGGTCGGCAATGAAGGTCTCGCCGCCGACCCGGCCCTGCTGCCGGCCCACGCCATCGTCACCGACCTTGTCTATGTGCCGCTGGAAACGCCTTTGCTCGCCGCCGCGCGCGCCAGGGGGCTGAAGACGGTCGACGGCCTCGGCATGCTGCTCAACCAGGCCGTGCCCGGCTTCGAACATTGGTTCGGCGTCAGGCCGCAGGTCACGGCTGAGCTGCGCGCGCTCATCGTTGCCGATCTGGTGCCGAAACCATGATCGTGCTCGGTCTCACCGGCTCGATCGGCATGGGCAAGTCGACCACGGCCAAAATGTTCGCCGAGGCGGGCGTGCCGGTCCATGATTCCGACGAGGCGGTGCATCGCCTCTATTCCGGCGCGGCGGCACCTCTGATCGAGGCCGCGTTTCCCGGAACGGCTGTCGATGGCGTGGTCGACCGCGTAAAACTTGGCGCGCGCGTGCTTGGCGATGCCGCCGCGCTGAAGCGGCTGGAAGCCATCATCCATCCGCTGGTGCGCGCCGACGCCGACGCCTTCCTGGCCAGGCATCGTAACGCGGGCGAATCGATCGCCGTGCTCGACATTCCGCTGCTCTTCGAAACCGGCGGCCGTGGCCGCGTCGACAAGGTCGTCGTCGTCACGGCGCCCGCCGAAATCCAGCGCCAGCGCGTGCTGGCCCGGCCGGGCATGACGGAAGAAAAACTGGCGGCGATTCTGGCCAAGCAAGTGCCGGATGAGGAGAAGCGCAGGCTGGCCGATTTCGTCATCGACACCGGCCAGGGGCTGGACGCCGCGCGTGCCGCCGTCGCCGGCATCATCGCCGAACTCTCCGGGGGTCGCTGACGGCTTCCTTCCCTTCTCCCGCAAGGGGAGAAGGCAAAACAGGCATTGCCATTTTGTTCCGGTCTCGTGATTCTGCCCCCGGGAGCAAACTGATTCGATGCGCGAGATCATCTTCGATACGGAAACCACCGGCCTTGATTCACGCGACGACCGCGTGATCGAGCTGGGCGGCGTCGAACTGGTCAACCGTTTCCCGACCGGCAGGACGTTCCACCACTATATCAACCCGCAAGGCCGGGCGATCCATGAGGAGGCGCAGGCGGTGCACGGCATCAGCGCGGCCGATCTCGCCGGAAAGCCGACCTTCGCCGAAATCGCCGAGGAATGGCTGACCTTCACCGACGGCGCCAGGCTGGTCGCCCACAACGCCACTTTCGACATCGGCTTCCTCAATGTCGAATTCGGCCGGCTCGGCCATCCCGTCGTCGATCCCGGCCGTGTCGTCGACACGCTGGCGCTGGCGCGCCGCAAGCACCCGATGGGGCCCAATTCGCTCGATGCGCTCTGCCGGCGCTACGGCATCGACAACACGAAGCGCACCAAGCACGGCGCGCTGCTCGATTCCGAATTGCTGGCCGAGGTCTATATCGAGCTGATCGGCGGCAAGCAGGCGGCGCTTATCCTCGACAGCGCCACCGCGCCGGCACAGGGCGAGAATGTCCGCCACATCGAGATCATCGTCGCCGAGCGCCCGAGGCCGCTGCTGCCGCGCCTGACCGAAGCGGAGCGTGCGGCGCATGCCGCCATGGTCGCCACGCTCGGCGAAAAGGCGCTCTGGCTGAAAGCCAGTTCCTCCGAAAAGAGCGTCGCGGCATCGTAGGACTCAATACGGCCACTCGTCCCGCCCCAGTGATGCAATCGCCGCGATGATGCGCGCAAACGCCTCCGCCGCGGCCGGCACCGTGGTGCGGGCGCGCAGGAAACTGTGAACCAGGCGCTTCTCTTCATGCCACCAGGCCTTGCCGCCGGCCGCAACGATGCGGTCGCGGTAGACCTCGCCGTCGGACGATAGCGGGTCGCACTCGGCCGTTATGATCACCGTCGGCGGCAGGCCGGAAAAGTCGCGGCCGCGCAGCGGTGAAAAGGTCGGGTCGTCCGGCGATTGCCGCTTGCCTGAACGGACGTCGCGGTAGAAGGCGATGTCGCCGACGGACAGCAGCGGCGCCTCGGCATGTTCGACATAGGAGCCGGCGGCCTCGTCGCCGCCGAGGCCGGGATAGATCAGCACCTGGCCGACCGCGGCCCTGATATGCCGGCGCGTCGCCTGCGCCACGGCGGCGGCCAGATTGCCGCCGGCGCTCTCGCCGCACAGAACGACCGGCAGGCCTGACGTCTCCGCCGCCCATGCGAAGGCGGCCATCGCATCGTCGAAGGCGGCGGGATGGACATGCTCGGGTGCCAGCCGGTAGTCGACCGACACCACGTCGAAGCCGGTGCCGGCGCAGATCTCGGCGCAGATGTCGTCATGGCTGTCGAGCCCGCCGAGGATGAAGCCGCCGCCATGGAAATAGAGCACCACGGCCCGCGCCGCCTTGCCGGTCGGCTGGTAGCGGCGGATCGGTATGCCGTGGCCCGGGGCGGTGACCAGGCCGTCGCTGGCCTTGACCCCGGCGGGCCGGCCCCGGTGGAAAGCCCGGCACATCCTGTCATAGACCGCGCGCTGCTTGTCGATCGGCAGGCCGATCACTTCGGGCGGGTACCAGGCGTTGACATTGTCTATGTAGGCCCACAGCGCCGGGTCGAGCCGTGTTTCGTATTTGCCGCGGTGTCGGTCTGCCGTCATAGATCGGCGTAGAGCGCCGCTGCGTTGTCGAAGGTGAAGCGCAGCGGCACCGACCCCTCGACCTGCCAGGCGGTGACCGTCTCGCCGGCCAGCAGCCGGCAGGCGCCGTCGGTGTCGGTGACCGCCCCGCCATAGAGCCGGTTGGCGAGGTTGAGGATGCCGGTCTGGTGCATGGCCGCGCTGCCGCTGCCGCAGGCATCCTTGACCAGGAGCACGCGAAAACCTTTCGCCACGGCGTCCTTGATTGACGCGTCGATGCAGGCCTCGGTCCAGACGCCGGCGATGACCAGCCATTCGATGCCTGACGCCTTGAGCAGATCCGCCGCCGACCCGCTGCGGAAGGCGCTGGCCTCGGCCTTGATCAGCAGCGCTTCGTCCCTGGCCGGCGCCACTTCGTGGCAGATCTCGGTCAGCGGATCGGACTTGTCGGAAAAGGCCGACTTGCCGTCGGCACCGAGCGGATGAAACGGCCGGTCCTGCTTGTCGAGATCGACGATATAGGCCCAATGCTGGAGCGGCGCGTGGTTGGCGCGCGCCGCTGCTTGTAGCCGCTGGACGTTGGCCAGGATGCCGGCGAAGCCCTCGACGAGATAGCGCTTGTCCTGCCGGTGCTCTTCCTGCAGGTCGATGAACACGGCGGCCACCGTGCCTCTGCTGATTGAGATGGGGCTTTTCATGTGGAGGCGCCTGGGTTCAGGACGAACGTCCGCCCGTTCGGCGGGTTGGCGCTAGCGGTGGTGGATAGCCGGCGCTTCCCCACCTTCGTCATCCACGGGCGGAGCAGGAGCGAAGCTCCGTCGCGGAGACCCGAGGATCCATGCCGTGACCTCGGTCGAAGGATGCGACGGAGCAGAACCTGAACCGTAGCAACGCTTCGGAGTCCCGGCATGGATCCCTTGGGCTGCGGAGCAGCTCCTAGGGTCTGCGCCGCGTCGCTGCGCTCCTTGCTCCGCCCTAGGATGACGAAGCGATGGGAGGCTGCGCCAGCCGCGAAGGTCACATCACGGAGGCGGACAGTAGGCATCAAACCTGCTTCTCCAGAAACTCGTCCTCATAGGGAAAGCGCGACAGAAGCTCCGTGCCCGTCTCGGTGATCAGGATTTCGTCCTCCAGCTTGACGCCCTCGCGGCCGCCCTTCTCGCCGATATAGCTTTCCACGCTCACCACCATGCCTGGCACGATATGGCCGTCGCGGCCATAGGTCTCGTAATCCATGGCATGGGCGATGAACGGCGTCTCGCCATGCATGCCGACGCCATGCATGACCGAAGTATAGCGCTGGTCGACGAAGCGGTCGGGGATCTTCCAGGCCTTTTCGGCGATTTCGCGGAACGCCATGCCGGGCTTGACGATCGAAATATTGTGCTGAACCTGGTCGTGCGCCATGCGGTAGAGCGATTTCTGGTAATCGGTCGGTTTGCCCGGTCCGCAGCGGAAGGTGCGGGAGAAATCGGAATAATAGCCGTAGCAGCCGATCGTGTCGGTATCGAGCGCGAGCAGCTCGCCGGGCCGGATCTTGCGGCCGCTGGCCTCGTTGAACCAGGGATTGGTGCGCTGGCCCGATGTGAGCAGCCGCGTCTCGATGAACTCGCCGCCCTGGCGGATGACCTCGCCATACATGATGGCGAACAGCTCGTTTTCGGAGACGCCGGGCTTGATCGCCTCGCGCACCGCATAGACCGCGGCCTCGGCGCCGGCCATCGACACCTGCAGGCATTTCACCTCTTCGGGCGTCTTCACCGCGCGCACCGCCAGGATTTCGCCCTGGCAATCCCTGACCTCGCAGCCGCGCTTTTCCAGCGCCAGCGCCTGCAGATGGCTGCAGCGGTCGAGGCCGAGCTTCATCGAACCGCCGCCATGCTTCTTCAGGAACTCGGCGATCTCGTCGGCGAAGGGCCCGGCGGTTTCGTCGTCACGGCCGGAGACCGACGACCAAACGAGCTTGGACGGACGCGCCTCGTCGATCGTGTCGAGCACCATCGAGACATGGTAGCTCTGCGGATATTCGAACAGCACGATCGGCCCTTCGGTGGGAATAAAGAAATAACGGGTCGAGTTGCGCAGGAAGTAGCCGAACATGTTGCGCGAGCCGGTGGCGTAGCGCTGGTTATACGGGTCGAACAGCACCACCCCGCCATAGCCGGCGTCGCGCATCCAGCCGCGCAGTTTCGCCAGCCGGCCTTTGCGCAAGGCATCGGCATCGATGAAGGACGGCTCGGTGTCCGACAGCCACATGCCGCCGGCCGGATCGGCCGCCGCCGGGTGGCGCATGCGGTCCTTGAAGTCGACGTCCTCGGTGCTGTCGGGGTCGAATACGACGATGCTCATGGGGGTTCGGCCTTGGATCGGTTGCAAGACGTGACCATGGCGCAGCAGCGGCGGAGGCATTGTGCGGAAAACCGCGCTTGTTGTGCGGAATGCCGCCGTACTCAACTGATCGTGAAAAATCGATCCCCGCAGGAGTAACATTGGCCTTTGGGTCTTCAGTAACTTTCCGGATGTAGAAGAAACGACCAGTACCTAGAAACGGTAGGGGACGAATGGATTGGTCGGGCAGCTGGAATTTACTTTTCTGCCGTGGCGCGCATTGGTAGGCAAGCTGATCGTCTGGTCGTTTGTTTTCTGTGTGTTTTTCGGCATATTTACTGTTGTTATTTACAGGTACGCTGAGATAGTACCAATCTGCGACGTTGTTTTTCCGAAATTTTCGAACTTAATCGAACGTGGCTCAAATGAATTTTGCCTAGCGAATAATGTTATGTGGGTTAACATCGCCGTATTCTGCGCTTGCTATGGAGTAACGTATTGTATCTCAATACCAATTTGGGTTATTTTTTCATATTTGCGTAGGGATTGGAGTGATTGGCGATTAAATATTATGAGTATTATATTTGTGGTGGCAGTCTTACTGTGTAGCTATTTGGAAGTATACAGCTACCTTTTTGGTAGTCCTGGCTATTTCGGCATGTATCCGAAACTAAGCGATCAGACAAATTTGTACAGCTACGTAAGTTTCCAAGTTTCGGCACTTATGGGCATTGCGAACTTCCTGCTCTTTGGAGGTACGTTAATGTTGTCTGGTAAAATCTTTGGGCGAGGACCGGGTTGGTCGGGATCGTTGCCGTAACGGCATGAGCGCCTATTCGCTACAGCATCTCAGCCTTGGTTTGCGAACGCAAATTGAGTTCCGTCTCTAATGCCTCCGCGCCAGCTTCGGCGCATGCCCATGCTCTTCCCGAAAAGCCCGGGCAAAGCTCGACATCGAGGCAAAGCCGCAGGCCAGCGCCACGTCGCGCACGGCGAGCGTCGAATGCGCCAAAAGGTCGGCGGCGCGCTTCAGCCTGAGCCGCCGGTAGTAGCCATTGGGCGAGATGGCGAGCTCGGAGCGAAAGGAGCGCTCGAGCTTGTCGGAGGAGACGCCGAGCCGCGCCGTCAGCTCGGCCATGCCGAGCCGCTCCTCGACCGCGTCCTCCATGATGGCGATGGCCGACAGCACCAGCTCGTTCTGCACGCCGGTGCGCAGCCTGAGCGGCATCAGCTTGCGGTCGACGCTGGAGCGCAGCTGGCTGTGCACGAACCATTCGGCGACGCCGGCGGCGAGCTCGGCGCCGTAATCCCGGGTGATGATCTCCAGCATCATGTCGAGGCTGCCGACGCCGCCGGCCGAGGTGAAGCGCTTGCGGTCGATGACATAGAGATCGCGCCGCAGCTCGATTGCAGGAAACGCCTCGGTGAAGGCGGCCTGGCTGGTCCAGTGCAAGGTGCAGGCGTGGCCGTCGAGCAGGCCGGCGCGCGCCAGGAAGAAGGCCGCATCCGCCACCGCCCCGATATGGGCGCCACCCCGCAGGCTGCGGCGGATCCAGCTGGCCGCGTCCTCGGCGACGAGATGGTCGGCATCGCCGCCCGAGCAGACGACGATGCGGTCGACCTTCGGTGCATCCTCGGCATAGAAGCCCGGCTGGATGACGACGCCGTTCGACGCCTCGACCGCGCCTTTCGTGCCGCCGACGATGATCCAGCGATAGCACTGCCGCTTCGCCAGTACATTGGCGGCGCGCAGCGGCTCGATGACGGAACTGAACGCCATCATCGGAAAGCCGGGGAACACCAGCACCGCGAAGGTCAGGGGTTCGGTGGGTTTTTCGGGTTCGCGCGTGGCCATGGGCGCTACATCTCGGGCGAATGGGGTTTGGCGTCAACCGCTGGCGCTATCCCCCCAGCGCCTGGTCCAGATCGGCGATCAGATCATCGCCATCCTCGATCCCCGCCGACAGCCGCACCAGCGAATCCGAGATGCCGATCTCGTCGCGCTTCTCGGCCGGGATCGACCCATGCGTCATCAGCGCCGGATGCTCGATCAGGCTCTCAACCCCGCCGAGGCTTTCGGCCAGCGTGAACAGCTGCGTGCGTTCGAGGAAGCGTTTGGTTCCCGCGAGATCGCGGTCGAGCACGGCTGTGATCATGCCGCCGAAGGCGTGCATCTGCTGGACGGCGATGGAATGCTGCGGATGGCTGGCGAGGCCGGGATAGATCACGCGGCGCACATCTTTTCGCGCTTCCAGCCACTGCGCGATCTTCAGCCCGTTGTCGGAGTGCCGCTCCATCCTCAGCGCCAGCGTCTTCAGGCCGCGCAGCGCGAGAAAGCTGTCGAACGGGCCCGATATGGCGCCGATGGCGTTCTGCAGGAATTTCAGCTGGGCCGCCAATTCCTTGTTGTCGCCGACGACGGCCACCCCGCCGACCATGTCGGAATGGCCGTTGAGATACTTTGTCGTCGAGTGCACGACGATGTCGATGCCGAGTTCCAGCGGCCGCTGGATATAGGGGCTGCAGAACGTGTTGTCGGCGACGGTGAGGATCCCCTTGCGCTTGGCCAGCGCGGCGACGCCTTCGAGGTCGACGATGCGCAGCAGCGGGTTGGTCGGCGTCTCGACCCACAGCAGCTTCGTCTCCGGCCGGATCGCGGCTTCCACCGCGGCAAGGTCGGTGAAGTCGACGAAAGAGACCTGCAGGCCCGCCGAGCGCTTGCGCACCCGCTCCATCAGCCGGAACGAGCCGCCATAGATGTCGTCGGTGGCGACGATATGGGCACCGGCATCGAGCAGCTCCAGCACGGTCGAGATCGCCGCCAGGCCGGAGGCGAAGGCAAAGGCGGCGGTGCCGCTTTCGAGGTCCGCCACCGCGCGCTCGAAGGCGAAGCGCGTCGGGTTCTGGCTGCGGGCGTACTCGAACCCCTTGTGCACGCCCGGCGACTGCTGGCCGTAGGTCGAGGTGGCATAGATCGGCACCATCACCGCGCCGGTCAGCGGATCGTGGCTCTGGCCGCCATGGATGGTGCGCGTCGAGAAGGCCAGGCGATTCTTGCCCGATGGTGGTGGTGTGTGGCTGGTCATCGTGCGCGCCTCAAATGGTTGATCAGGTCGATGCGGGTGATCAGGCCGACGAACTCGTCGCCGTCGAAGATGATGGCGACCTCGTTGCGGTCGAACACCGGCAGCAGCGCATCCAGCGTCTGGCTGGCCTGCAGCGTGTGCAGATTGGAGGTCATCGCCGTGCGCACCGGACCGTTGAAGCGCTCCCAGCGCCCGTCATAGGGACCGTCGACCTTGGCCAGGATATCGCTTTCGTCGACGATGCCGATCAGCTTGCCGTCTTCCAGCACCGGCAGCTGCGAGACATCGGAGCGGCGCATGCGGCCATAGGCGTTGAGCAGGCTTTCGTCCGGGCCGACATAGACCGTGTCGCCGGTGCGGTGCGTGCGCATGACCAGGTCGCGCAAATCGCCATGCTGCTCGTGCTCGGCCAGACCCTGTTCGGCCAGCCAGAAATCGTCGAACACCTTCGACAGGTACTTGTTGCCGCTGTCGCAGACGAAGGTGACGACGCGTTTCGCTGTCGTCTGCTCGCGGCAATAGCGCAAGGCGGCCGATAAAAGCGTGCCCGACGACGAACCAGCCAGAATGCCTTCGCGCGACAGGAGATCGCGCACCGCCAGCATGCTTTGCTTGTCCGTGATCGAATAGGCCTTCTTGACCAGCGACAGATCGGCATTGGGCGGCACGAAATCCTCGCCTATACCTTCCACCGTCCAGCTGCCGGCCTCTTCCATCTTGCCGGTCTTGATCAAGGGCGCCAGCACCGAGCCGACTGGATCGGCCAGCACCATTTCGGTCTTCGGCGACACCTTGGCGAAGTAGCGGCCAAGCCCGGTCAGCGTACCGCCCGAGCCGACGCCGACCACCACCGCGTCGACATTGCCGTCGAGCTGCGAAAAGATCTCCGGGCCGGTGGTCGTCTCATGCGCCAGCGGGTTGGCCGGATTGGCGAACTGGTTGGCATAGAAGGCGCCGGGCACTTCCGCCGCGATCTTCTCGGCCATGTCCTGGTAATATTCCGGGTGGCCCTTGCCGACGTCGGAGCGCGTCATGCGCACCTCGGCGCCAAGAGCGCGCAGATGCTGGATCTTCTCGCGCGACATCTTGTCCGGCACGACCAGCACGATGCGGTAGCCCTTGGGGATGCCGACCTGGGCAAGGCCAAGGCCGGTATTGCCGGCGGTCGCCTCGACGATGGTGCCGCCCCGCTTGAGCTTGCCCTCTTTCTCCGCCGCCGCGATCATCGACAGCGCGATGCGGTCCTTGATCGAGCCGCCGGGGTTCTGGCTTTCGAGCTTGATGAACAGCCGGCATTTGCCGGTGTCGAACTTGGTCAGCTCGACCACCGGCGTCTGGCCGATCAGGTCGAGCACCGATTTATAAGGTGGCCGCAGGCGTGAGGATTGGCCATCCGAGGCGGCGCTGCCTGGCGCGGCTTTTCCGTGCTCGCTCATATCGAAGCTCCCTGATCAAGCGACCGCCTAGAGCATGATGCCGAAAAGTGTGAAGCGGTTTTCGGACGACATCATGCTCTGCTTATTTGATTGAGCCGGCAGAGCGGCAGCGTAGCCTCTTTTCCAGCCGTTTGTCGCGGGAAAGAAGATAGAACGTGCCAATCAGCCGGCCAGACGAGGAATGAAATTCCAAGCGGCGCTTAATGTCCCCCTCAAGGGGCTACGGGATGCACACATTTCCAAGCAGCTGGTCTTTGGCGATAGCGTGCAGGGCAGCTTGGCGCATGCGTTCTCTTATGCGGCGCTAGTCGCCCCCCACTCCGTCTCGGCTTCGCCGAGCCACTGCCGGGGCGAGCCACGGGTCTCGCCCGTCCTTCGGACCCCCCGATCGACGGGGTAGAGGAAAGGCGCCAAGCTTTTTGCCGGCAACGCTCGTCCAGCAAAGCTCCTTCCTTTCCCTCCGGAGGGGGGAAAGGTGGCGCTGCGAAGCAGCGACGGATTGGGGGAACCACGTGGCAATCAAGCCTCGGGCTGATCCGTCACGCCAATCACAGAAAATGTGTGCATGGCGTAGCCTCAAGGGGGAGATTACGCTTCAACCGCTGCCTGGCCTTCGATCTCGATCAGGAAATCCGGATTGGCTAGGCCGAGCACGCGTATGCCCGTCACCACCGGCGGCGGCCCGCGATCGCCCCAGAATGCCATCCAGGCGCCGAAGGCCGGCCCGATATCGGCGTCGCCGACAATGTAGATCGACAGGCGGACGAGATCCTGCGGCCTGGCGCCGCCGGCTTCGAGCACCATCGCCAGATTGGCGAGCGCCTGCGCGGTCTGCGCCGCGATGTCGCCCTTGCCGACGATCCGGCCATCGGCATCGATGCCGTTCTGGCCGCCGATCAGCACGATGCGCGCCGAGGCCGGCAGCGCCACGCCTTGCGAATAGGCCGGATTGCCGTGCATGCCGTTTGGGTTCAGCCGCTCGATGCCCATTCTCGTCCCCTCTCCGCTGGATGCCGCGCGCCACGAAAGGCCAACCGGCAGTTCGTTTCAACGAACCATCTCGTTCGTTGAAGCCGCCATTTTCGACATGCTAGCCGAACGCGACGCCTGCCCCAAACAGCAAGCGGGCCGCGCGATGCTGACATGCCAAGAGGAGACAGCCGGATGAAGATCATCGCCTATGACAACTTCAAGCCCGGCGTCGCCCTCGACGACCTAAAACCTTATCTGCGCGACGAGGTCTCGAATGTCTGGCGGCTGTGGAAGGCAGGCATCGTGCGCGAAAACCATGCCCGCGCCGATGTCGGCGGCGTCATCATCGTCTTCGAACTCGACAGCGTCGAGGAAGCCAGGCGCTACACCGACGACTTCCCGCTGTCGAAGGCTGGGCTGCTCGAATGGCACTTCCTGGCTTTCGATCCGGCACCGCTGCCGCTCGAATATCTGTTCGACCCCAGCGTCGACATCGCCCAACCCTGGGACCGGACCGCGGCATGATCCGGTCCAGCGAAGGCATCGAGATTCCGGCCAGGCTGGTCGAATGGTGCGATCCGCGCCGCATGGCGCTGGTGGTCTACGACATGCAGGTCGGCATCTGCCGCCAGGTCGCCGGCGCGGCCGATATCGTCGAGCGCACCGGCATCGTGCTCGAAGCCGCCCGCTCGGCCGGCATGCGGGTGGCGTTCACGCGCCATCTCTCTCTGCCACGCAAATGGATGGGCGCCACCCAACTGCGCACCGCCATGGCCTGGCAGCGGCGCGACAACCCCGACGCGGTCGAGCCGTGGTTTTTGCGCGACGCCCAAGCGACCGGGATCGTCCCCGAACTGGCGCCCCGCGCCGACGAAGCCGTGTTCGACAAGCTGACCATGTCGGCCTTCGATTCCACGGCGCTTGGCTTTGCGCTCGGCGATTGCGGCGTGCGCGCCGTCGCCCTTGCCGGCATCGCCACGGAGATCGGCATCGAGCCGACCGTCCGCCAGGCGACCGACAATGGCGTTACGGCCGTTGTGATCGAGGACGCCTGCGGCTTCGGCAACCGCGAAGCGCGCGACCGCTCGATGGCGACGCTGCGTTTCCTCGGCGAGGCCGTCATCACCGATGTCGCCGGCTTCTGCGGCGCGCTGGCCGCTGCGCACTGAGGGACAAAAGTTGCTAGGCCGACGCCTCGATATCAGTGCGGAAGCGCACGCCCTCGGCGCGGCCATGCACGCTGCCCCAGTCGTAGAGCGCCTGGAGTGCTGCGGCGAGATCGTGGCCGCGCTCGGTCAAGGCGTAGCGCCCCTTGCCGTCGGGCGACGTCTCGAGCACGACGAAGCCGATCTCGACGAGATCGGCCAGGCGCTGCGTCAGCATCTTGTCGGAGAGCGAGGGGATCAGCCGGCGCAGCTCGGAATAGCGCAGCGGCCCTTGCTTGATGCGTGCGATGATCACCGTTTTCCACTTGCCGCCGAGCGCGTCGAGCGCGAACTCGACCGGGCAGCCATAGAGTCTACCGCGTTGTGCCATGCCGTCATCGTAGGCAAGGCCCTGCGGCGACGGAAGCGGAATTTGCCCCGCCATATGGCCAGATTGCCGGGCCCGGCTTTGTCGGCGACAGTTTCATAAGGGAGAGCCAAGATGAGCGTCAGGGATGCCAATCCGGTCAATGCACGCAAGCCAAAGCGTGCCGCCATCGTCATCGCCAATCCGGCCGTATCGACCACGACAGGATGGCCGGTCGGCTTCTGGTGGAGCGAGCTGACGCATCCGTGGTTTGCCTTCACCGAGCGCGGCTATGCGGTGGAAATCTTTTCGCCTCAGGGCGGCAGATGCGAGGCCGACGCGCTGAGCGACCCGCGTGACCCATCGGGCTATTCGGAGACCGACCTCATCTCGCTCGGCTTCCTGTCAAGTCCGAAACTGGCGGCCCTGGTCGAGACCACGCGGCCGGCAGCTGAGATCGATGTCGACAGCTTTGACGCGATTGTGGTCGCAGGCGGCCAGGCGCCGATGTTCAGCTACGAGAGCGCGACCGACCTGCAGCGAACCTTCGTCGCCTTCCATGAGGCCGGCAAGGTGGCCGCCGCGCTCTGCCACGGCACCGCGCTGCTGCGCTACGCCAGGCGTGCCGACGGCTCGCTGCTCGCCGCCGGCAAGACGGTGACCGGTTTCGCCAATGCCGAGGAGGATTTCGCCGACAAGGCGACGTGGGAGATGGGCGCGCTCGAGCGCGGCAAGCATCTGATGCCCTGGCGCATCGAGGACGAGTTGAAGGCCATCGGTGCCAATTATGTGCAAGCCGGGCTGTGGCGCGGCTTTGCCGTGCGCGACGGCAATCTGATCACCGGCCAGCAGAATTTTTCCGGCGCCGAGACCGCGCGCCTGGTCTGCGAGGCGCTGGGCGGCTAGAGCAATTCCAGGAAAAGTGTGAGCGGTTTTCCGTCCGGAATTGGGTCAAAACGAAGAGTCCGGGTCGCCCTACCCTAGCAACTGCTTGCTCAGCCGCGCGCACTGGATGCGGATGTCGGGAATGGCATCGATCTCGAAGAAGGTGCCGCGCGTCAGCGGGCCGACGGCGAGGATCTTGCGCGAGACCGTGCCGTCGCCGGCGATGATCTCGCAATTGGCCGACACGTCGAGGCCGATGCGCATGGGATCCGGCCGCGCGAGCCCGCGGTCGACCAGCGAGCGCACCACGCTGTTCGACGAGGTCGAAATGTCCCGCACGATCCCCGAGCAATCATAGATACGGGCGACGTCGAACGTCTCGACAAGCTGGCTGTGGCGCGACTGGACGTCGACGCTGAAGGCCTCGCCTGGCGTGATGCCGACGACGCGCCCAGCGACAAGCCGGATGCGTCCCGATTGCACGGCCTGCGTCACCTTGGCGTAGACCTCGGGCGCCATGCGATGGCGGTGGATGTCCCACCAGGCCTTGGTGTGCTCGACGAAGCGGCGCTTGGCGGAAGCCGGCCAATTCTGCCAGATCTTCTGGTTGAAGGGACGCAGGCCGTCGACCACGTCGCGCCAGTCGATGCCGGCCTTCTGGTTCTCGCGGATCAGGTCGCGGAACCAGCCGACGAAATAGGAAAGCTGGGTGCCGAGCGGAATGTCGGCGACGTCGAGCTTGATCGGATTGCCGTGGGGGGGCGGCGCCGGCAGCTGGCCGCGCCGCGACACGGCGACGATCTCGCCCCCGTGGCCGCGCTGTTCCAGCGCCAGGAACGCGTCGACCATGCTGAGGCCGGTGCCCAGCACCATGACGCGGCTTTCCGGGTCGAGCGCGGTGTCGGCCTCCGAGCCCATGCGGATCGCATGGCCTTGCGTCGGCTGTTCGTCATGGCCGGTGGCGAGTATGGCCATGTGGGCGACGACGCTGGTGCCGTTGGCGAGCGCCACCTCGACGCCGGACGCGGTCGGCGTGATCGACAGGCTCTCTTCGTGGATCAGGCGCAGCCGCCCAGTCGGCTGCTCGCGCGCTTCGAGCTCGTCGAGCAGCTCGCCGAGATAGCGGGCGTAGATGCTGCGCGGCGCGTAAAAGGGCGTCTGCGGCGTCTGCTCCTGGTCTACCAGGCCACGCCCGTGCAGCCAGCGCCAGAAATTGCCGGGATCGTCGGCATAGGCGCTCATGCCGGCGGCGCTGACATTCAGCACATGCGCCGACAGCAGCGTCGAATAGGCGATGCCCTGGCCGAAATGTGGGCGCTTTTCGATCAGCGTGACGCGCAGATCCGGATTGGTCGATTTCAGGAGATGCGCGGCCATCACGACGCCTGAGGCGCCGCCGCCGACGATGATGATCGAATTGGGGATGATCGAACTGGCGCGCCCGCTCATGCGCGCACCTGTGGAATGCGAGGCGTCAGGCCTGGACCTTCACGGTGACGGGCAGCTCGTCGATCTCCCTCGCGACCGTAAGGTCGTCGAGGCCGATGTCGCGCATTTCCGCGAGGCTGCGCTGGTCGAGCACCTCGGCGATCGCCTGCCGGACCTCGAGCATCAGATGTCGGACTTGGCATGTCGCCTCGTTGCAGTCTTCACAGCGCTGATATTGTGTGCGGCTGGCGCAGGGAATTGGCGCCAGCGGCCCGTCGAGGACGCGCACGACATGGCCGACCTTGATCTCGTCGGCCGGCCGCGCCAGGCGGTAGCCGCCATCCTTGCCCTTGCGGCTCTGGACGAAACCGGCATTGCGCAGCTCGCCCAGTATGGCATCGAGAAATTTCTTCGGGATGTTGTTGCCGGTCGCGATGTCGTTGACGAAAGCCAGCTGTCCGGTCGGCAGGTGCGCCAGGTGGACCAGCGCCTTGAGGCCGTACTTGCCTTTTTTGGTGAGCATTGACCGAACGTTTCTCTGTCATGCGATGGCACGAGGCCATCCGTTACGAAACGCCTGGCGAGCCTCCCCGCCGCGCCCAAGCATCCATGACACATAAATTCTAGTGACATGATATACAAGCCGAGAAACGTTGATTTTGCTTCGTTTTCAAGCCGCTGGAGCCATTTTGTCAGGCTTTTGTGCCATTAAGAGCACAAAAATGCATCTCGACGGCGACGAGGCCGCAGATTGTTTCGCGCAGACCAGCCGTGCCGCCCGCCGACTCCTGCGGCGCCAGGAGCCGGTGCATGCCGTGGGCGATCATGGTGGTGGGGTGCCCGCATCGTCGCCTCCAATTCACTCATGTCGATAAGGATACTATACTTACCCTCGAACACGCGAAACGGCTTGTCAATTCCTTGGCGATTCGAGGCATGGATTTGTGTGGCAATCGCAAAAGCCAAATTGTCGTTTCGTAGGTGACGGCGTCGACGGTTGGCCGAGCCTTCCCGACTTCGTCATCCACGGGCGGAGCAGGAGCGAAGCTCCGTCGCGGAGACCCGACGATCCATTCCGTGACCTTGATCAAAGGGTGCAGCGGGGCAGAACCTGAACCGTAGCAACGCTTCGAAGTCACGGAATAGATCCCTTGGGCTGCGGAGCAGCTCCAGGGGTCTGCGCGCGTCGCTGCGCTCCTTGCTTCGCCCTAGGACGACGAAGTCTGGCGTTAGCGGGGCACCTTTCCCGTTCATATGGAGGGGCGATGACGGCAATTGCAGCCGCCCTTTCCGCATCGACACAGCGCCCCCCGACAGATTTTTTCCAACAAACCCGCCTTCGTTGGAAGGATTTAACTCTACAAGAACGATAGAATTAGCGGACTATCATGCGGCAATCCGGTTTTCTCTGTTTTCATGGAGCCCTTTGATGTCCACCATTTCGCGACGCATTCTCCTTCTGTCGTCCGCCGCGCTTGCCGGCGCCGCCTTTCTCAGCCCGGCCCTGGCCGAGGATCTGAAGATCACCATCGGCTACCAGACGGTGGTCGAGCCTTCCAAAGTGCCGCAAGCCGATGGCGCCTATGAAAAGGCCACCAAGGCCGCGATCGACTGGCGTAAATTCGATTCCGGCGCCGATGTCATCGCCGCGGTCGCTTCCGGCTCGGTCGACATCGGCTATGTCGGTTCGAGCCCGCTGGCGGCGGCGGCCAGCCGCGAATTGCCGATCCAGACCATCTTCGTCGTCGGCCTGATCGGACCGTCCGAGGCGCTGGTCGCCCGCAACGGCGCCGAAATCGAGAAGGTCGCCGACCTCGCCGGCAAGAAGGTCGCCGTGCCCTTCGTCTCGACCACGCATTACAGCCTGCTTGCCGCGTTGAAGCACGAGAATGTCGATCCGAAGTCGGTCCAGATCCTCAATCTGCGGCCGCCCGAAATCGCCGCCGCCTTCGCGCGCGGCGACATCGACGCGGCCTATGTCTGGGATCCGGCGCTCGGCCAGATCAAGACGACGGGCAAGGTGGTGCTGGATTCCTCGCAGGTCGCGGCCTGGGGCGCGCCGACCTTCGACGCCTGGATCGTGCGCACCGATTTTGCGCAGAAGAACCCGGAAGCGGTGCGCGATTTCGTCAAGGTCACGGGCGCGGCCTATGCCGAGTACCTCGCCAAGCCCGACGCCTGGTCGGTGTCCTCGCCGCAGGCCGGCAAGATCGCCAAGCTCACCGGCGCCAAGCTGGAAGAGGTGCCGGAGCTGTTGAAGGGCTATGTCTTCCCGACCTTGGAGGAGCAGGCCTCCGACAAATTCCTCGGCGGCGGCACGGTCAAGGCTGTCGCGGCCGCCTCCGCCTTCCTCAAGGAGCAGGGCAAGGTCGACGCCGTGCTGCCGGACTATTCGAAATATGTGACGTCGAAATACGTCACCGAGGCGCTGGCCTCGAACTGAGCGCCTGGCGCCAGCTGAACGCGCGCGGATCTCCTTCCCTGACGCCGCGCGTGCCTGCCCCGGAACCGCTGACGAGGCGTGGTTTCGGGGCGGGCGAGCTTCAATGAAACTTCCCGGGAGGCCCCATGCCGCATCTCGTGCTCGACAGGATCTCGATCCACTATGACGGCCACCCCGCCGTGGAGCGTGCGTCGATCGACGTGGCCGGGGATGATTTCGTCGTCCTTGTCGGCCGTTCCGGCTGCGGCAAGACCTCGCTGCTCAATGTCGCCGCTGGCCTCGTCACGCCGGTACGCGGCACGGCCACGATCAACGGCCGCCCGATCTCGGCACCTGGTTCGGATCGCGCCGTGGTGTTCCAGAACGATGCCTTGTTTCCCTGGCTGACCGCGCGCGAAAACGTCGCCTTCGCGCTGCGCCTCCGCGGTGTCAGGCCGGCCGAGCGGGCGCGGCGCGCCGACGAGCTTCTGGCGCTGGTCAAGCTGGCCGATGCCGGCGACAAGCACATCTGGGAGCTTTCCGGCGGCATGCGCCAGCGCGTCGGCCTTGCCCGCGCGCTCGCCGCCGAACCGCAATTCCTGCTGCTCGACGAGCCGCTCGGCGCGCTCGACGCGCTGACGCGCGAGCGCATGCAGACGACGCTGCTCGATCTCTGGACGGCAAGCCATGCCGGCGTGCTGATGGTGACGCACGGCATAGAGGAGGCGCTGGTGCTCGCCACCCGCATCGTCGTGCTGGCGCCGGGCCCCGGCCGTGTGGTGCGCACCTTCGAGCCAGACTTTTCCAGGCGCTACGCCGCGGGCGAGGCCATCCGCGCGATCAAGGCCGACCCGGCCTTCGCCACGGCGCGCGGCGAACTGACCGATGCCATCTTCGAGGGAGAAGCGGCATGACCATCTTCTCTTACACCGAGCGCGCCGGCCCCAGGACTGAAGAGGCCGACGGCCTGTCGGTGCCGTGGTCGCGGCCGAGCCCGAAACGCAAGGGCGTTTCGGCCCGCATGATCAGCGCGGTCACCATCCTGGTGGTGCTGGCGGCATGGGCGCTGTCGGCCCGCCTGCAACTGGTGTCGCCGGTGTTCCTGCCCTCGCCCGTCGCGGTGTGGAACAAATTCATCGTCGTGATCGGCGACGGCTTCGTCGACGCGACGCTGCTGCAGCACATTGTCGCCAGCCTGGGCCGGGTGTTCGCCGCCTTGGTCGCAGCCATCCTGGTCGGCGTGCCCGTTGGTCTTGCCATCGGCACCAGCACGGTCGGTCGCGGCATTTTCGATCCGCTGCTGGAATTCCTGCGGCCGATCCCGCCGCTGGCCTATCTGCCGCTGGTGATCATCTGGTTCGGCATTGGCGAGCCGTCGAAAATCCTGGTGATCGCCATCGCCATGCTGGCGCCGGTGGCGCTGTCGACCGCTTCGGGCGTCCGCAGCGTCTCGCAGGAACGCATCAACGCGGCGCGATCGCTTGGCGCGACGCGCGCGCAAGTGGTCCGCCACGTCATCCTGCCCAGCGCGCTGCCGTCGATCCTGACCGGGCTGCGCATCGCGCTCGGCGCCGGCTGGTCGACGCTGGTCGCGGCCGAACTGGTGGCGGCGACGCGCGGGCTTGGCTTCATGATCCAGTCGGCGGCGCAGTTCCTGGTCACCGACGTGGTGATCATGGGCATTCTGGTGATCGCGGCCATCGCCTTCGTGCTCGAATTCACCATCCGCAGGATCGAGCGCGCGCTCGTCCCGTGGGCGGGACGGGAATGATCAACCGCAAGCGCAGGAGAGTGACGATGACCCATTCCACCGCCGTGCTGTTCGCCCATTTCGGCGCCTGGCTGCTCGGCCTTGCCTCCGACGACAAGACGGCGAGGCAGGAGCGCTCGCCGGCGCCGGTCCAATTCCAGGCCGGCCGCGACCGCCTGCCGCCGCGCGACGAAAGCTTTTACTGGGCCTGGCAGTATTGGTCGCAGTGAGGGGCGGTCAGTTCCGCAGCCGGTAGCCGGTCTTGAAGATCCAGGCGACGATGGCGATGCAGACGGCCAGGAAGACCAGCGTCATGCCGAGGCTGACGCCGACCGAGACGTCGGCCTTGCCGTAAAAACTCCAGCGGAAGCCGCTGATCAGATACACGACCGGATTGAACAGCGTGATCGTCTTCCAGATGCCGGGCAGCATGTGGATCGAATAGAAGCTGCCGCCGAGGAAGGTGAGCGGCGTGACGATCAAGAGCGGCACAAGCTGCAGCTGCTCGAAGCTTTTCGCCCAGATGCCGATGATGAAGCCGAACAGGCTGAAGGTCACCGCCGTCAGCACCAGGAAGGCGATCATCCAGAACGGATGTTCGATGTGGAGCGGCACGAACAAAGAGGCGGTGGCCAGGATGATCAGGCCGAGGATGATCGACTTGGTCGCCGCGCCGCCGACATAGGCGATGACGATCTCCAGATAGGAGACCGGCGCCGACAGAAGCTCGTAGATCGAGCCGACGAATTTCGGGAAATAGATGGCGAAGGAGGCGTTGGAGATTGACTGCGTCAACAGCGACAGCATGATCAGCCCGGGTACGATGAAGGCGCCGTAGCTGATGCCGTCGATCTCGGTGATGCGCGAGCCGATGGCCGAGCCGAAGACGACGAAGTAGAGCGATGTTGAGATGACCGGCGAGATGATGCTCTGCAGCACGGTGCGAAAGGCACGCGCCATCTCGACCCGGTAGATCGCCCAGACTGCACGGAAATTCATGGCTGCGCGCAGGGTCATGGCTCTCTCCTCACCAGATTGACGAAGATCTCCTCGAGCGAACTGTTTTGCGTGTCGATGTCGCGGAACTGGATGCCGCCGGCCTCGAGATCGCGGATCAGCGAGGCGACGCCCGGCCGCTCGGCCTGGTTGTCATAGGTGTAGGTCAACTGCCCGCCATCCGGCGACAGCTCCAGCGCATAGCCCGAGAAGGCTTCCGGGATCGCCGGCAGCGGATTGCGCAGCTCCATCACCAGCCGCTTGCGGCCGAGCTTGCGCATCAGCTCGGCCTTGTTCTCGACCAGGATGATTTCGCCGCGGTTGATGACGCCGACGCGGTCGGCCATCGCTTCGGCTTCCTCGATATAGTGGGTGGTGAGGATGATGGTGACGCCATCCTCGCGCAGCCGGCGCACCATCTCCCACATATCCTGGCGCAGCTCGACATCGACGCCGGCGGTCGGCTCGTCGAGGAACAGGATGCGCGGCTCATGCGACAGCGCCTTGGCGATCATCAGCCTGCGCTTCATGCCGCCCGACAGCGTGATCGCCTTGGCGTCCTTCTTGTCCCACAGCGACAGATCGCGCAGCACCTTCTCGACGAAGCCGTGGTTGACCGGCTTGCCGAACAGGCCGCGGCTGTAGTTGACCGTCGCCCAGACGCTCTCGAAAGCGTCGATGGTCAGTTCCTGCGGCACCAGGCCGATCAGGCTGCGCGCGGCGCGGTAATCCTTGCCGATGTCGTGACCGTCGACCGTGACGGTGCCGGTCGAGCGGTTGACGATGCCGCAGACGATCGAGATCAGGGTCGTCTTGCCGGCACCGTTCGGCCCGAGCAAAGCGAAGATCTCGCCGCGCTGGATGTCGAGAGTGACTTCCTTGAGCGCGGTGAAACCGGTGGCGTAGGTCTTGGAGACCCCGGAAATGGACAGAATGGAGGGCATGGGCTGAAAAACGGCTGCCTGAAAGAGGTCCCCTGATATAGGTCGAATGTCATCGCGTGCAACCCGCAAGTCAGTGGCGCTGCTGACAGTTCTGGACAGCCCGTGCCGGCAGCGGCTGGAGATGTACCCGCATGAATCGGTAAAATTGTCCTGTGGCGTTCAGCCTCGCGGCAGGACGCCGCTTTGACCAACTCGCGTTACGGGCATACGCTGCCGCCAGCAAATAGCAGCCGGAGCCCGCCATGGACCCGCTCATACTGTCGCGCATCCAGTTCGGCGCGAATATTTCGTTTCATATTCTGTTTCCGACGATCACCATTGCACTTGGCTGGGTGCTGCTGTTCTTCAAGCTGCGCTACAACGCGACCAACGATTCCGCCTGGATGCGCGCCTATTTCACCTGGGTGAAGGTGTTCGCGCTGTCCTTCGCCATGGGCGTGGTGTCCGGCGTTACCATGAGCTTCCAGTTCGGCACCAACTGGCCGGGCTATATGGAGCATGTCGGCAACATCGCCGGGCCGCTGCTGGCCTATGAGATCCTCACCGCCTTCTTCCTCGAAGCGGCCTTCCTCGGCATCATGCTGTTCGGCTTCCGCCGCGTCTCCAACCGCGTCCACACGCTGGCGACGGTGCTGGTCGCCGGCGGCACCACCCTGTCGGCCTTCTGGATCATCGCGCTGAATTCCTGGATGCAGACGCCGGTCGGCTTCGAGATGATTGACGGCAAGGCGCATGCGGTCGACTGGTGGGCCATCGTCTTCAACCCGTCGATGCCTTACCGGCTGGTGCATATGCTCCTGGCCTCGGGGCTGACGGTCTCGTTCCTGATATCGGGCCTGTCGGCGCTGCGTCATCTCAACGGCGACCGCTCGGAATCGATGTGGAAGGCGTTGCGCACCGGTGTCTTCACCGCCGCGATCCTGATCCCCATCCAGATCCTTGCCGGCGACCAGCATGGGCTGAACACGCTGGAGCACCAGCCGCAGAAGATCGCCGCCATGGAGGCCAACTGGAACACCGGCCCCAACGTGCCGCTGGTGCTGTTCGCGCTGCCCGACGAGGCGGCCAAGGAAAACAAATTCGAGGTCGCCATCCCCGACGGCGCAAGCCTGGTGCTGCGGCACTCGACCGACGGCGTGGTGCCGGGGCTGAACGATTTTCCCGGCAACCATCCGCCGGTCTTCCCAATCTTCTGGAGCTTCCGCATCATGGTCGGCACCGGCCTTCTGATGCTCGCCGTCTCCTGGTCGGCCGCCTTCTTCCTCAAGCGCCGGCACAGCCTGCCCAAGCCGCTCGCCATGCTGATGGTGCCGATGGCACTGTCGGGCTGGCTGGCGACGCTGGCCGGCTGGTACACGACCGAGATCGGCCGCCAGCCCTGGCTGGTCACCGGCGTGCTGAAGACCGCCGACGCCGTCGGCCCGGTGGCGGGCAGCCATGTCGCGCTGACTTTGGCCGTTTACCTCACCCTCTACGTGCTGTTGCTGATCGCCTATCTCGGCGTGCTGGTGCATCTGGCGCTGAAAGCGGCGAAGGATGGTGATTCATCACCGCTGCCGGGCGTCATGAAAGCAGCCATGTCGCAGCCGGCGGCTGGGGAGTAGGAAAAATGACCTTGGACTGGCCAACCGCTCTCCCGCTGATCTTCGCCGGACTGATGGGCCTCGCCATCCTGATCTATGTCATCCTCGACGGTTTCGACCTCGGCATCGGCATCCTGTTCGCCATGGCCGAGGACGCAGAGCAGGATACGATGATCGCGGCGATCGGCCCGTTCTGGGACGCCAACGAGACCTGGCTGGTGCTGGCCGTCGGCCTGCTGCTGGTCGCCTTCCCGATGGCGCATGGCGTCATCCTCACCGCGCTCTACATTCCCGTCTTCGTGCTCTTGGTCGGGCTGATCCTGCGCGGCGTCGCCTTCGATTTTCGCGCCAAGGTGCCGAGCGGCAAGAAGCATCGCTGGAACCGCATCTTTTTCCTCGGCTCCGTCATCGCCTCGCTGGCGCAGGGCTATATGCTGGGCGTCTATGTGCTCGGCCTCGATGTCGGCCTGGGCGGTACGGCGTTCGGCGTGCTGGTGGCGTTGTGCCTGGCCGCCGCCTATGCGGCGATGGGTGCCGCCTGGGTGATCTACAAGACCGAGGGCGAGCTGCAGAGGAAAGCGGTGCGCTGGCTGCGCACCGCGCTGGTGCTGACGGCGCTCGGCATGGCGGCGGTGTCGCTGGCCACGCCTTTCGCCAGCCCGCGCATCTTCGACAAATGGTTCGTCTGGCCGCAGATGCTCTATCTCTCGCCGCTGCCGATCCTGTCGGCGCTCATGTTCCTGTGGCTGTGGCGGCAGACCTTCCATCTGCCGAAGCCCGACGACCGCCATGCGCTGACGCCGTTCCTGACGCTGGCCGCCATCTTCGTGCTCGGCTTTGCCGGCCTCGCCTGGTCGTTCTACCCGTTCGTCGTGCCCGATAAATTGACGATATGGCAGGCGGCGTCGGCGACCGAAAGCCTGGCCATCATCCTTGTCGGCACGGTGGTGGTGCTGCCGATCATCATTTTCTATTCCTTCTATGCCTACCGCGTGTTCGGCGGCAAGGCGACGGATCTGACCTACGATTGAGGGGTCGGCCGTTCAAACCGGCCTGCCGCCTTCAGATCAACCCGCTGGCGCGCGCGGCCGCGGAGGCCTCGCCGCGCGAGACGGCATCCAGCTTGCCCAGCACCGCCGAGACGTGGTGATCGACCGTCTTGGGCGAAATGGCGAGATGCTCGGCTATGCGCTTGTTGGAGAGACCCCGCTCGATCAGCTGCAGCACTTCCATCTGGCGCCGGGTCAGGCCGGCGCTGTTGGCGCGCGTGGTGCGGCGCGGTCCACGCGCGATGCCGATGACGCCGTTTCGCCGCATGATGTCGCGCACATGGCTCGCGACGGGCCGGGCGCCGAGCGCGTCGAGGATCTCCAGCGCCGCCCGCTGTGCCGCCTCATCGCCCTGCGCCAGCGCCAGGGCGCGTTCGTAAGGCGCGTCGAGTTCGGCCCACGCCGCGGCTGCTCCCCGCCAGTCGTCGGCCAGCAGCATCCGGTAGGGCGCGGCCATGCCCGATGTGTCGCCCGGATCTGCATCGGGTGCCAGCATCTGCCGCCAGGCGGCCAGTTCGGCGAAGACCGCCCGGGTCGGCGACATGTTCTCGGCAAGGCCGATCAGCCGCAGCGCCTCGTCCTTTTCCGCCTCCCCCAGCCAGGCCCGTTCGGCCATCACAGCCGCGTAGGGTAACAGCCGCTGCAGTTCGGCGCCCTTCTCCAGAAACCGCTTCATCTCCGCCAGGAGCGGCTCTGCCGAGGGGTCGCCGCGGCGGACCCTCAGCCGCGACAGCGCCACGAGGGCGGGATAGCGCACCAGCGCCGTCGCCCGGTCGTTGGCAACCACATCCAGCGCCTCGGCAGCCGCGTCATCCCAGCGTCCGTTGCGCACCAACAACTGGGCCCGCACGCCACGCATGTAATCGCGCCAGGTCGCTAGATCGTTCTCGACGCAGTAGTCGATGCCGCGATCAAGGAAGGATTGGGCCTGGCTGTAGCCCAACTGGTTCATCTCGCCACACGCGCAGTTGGTGAAGGCGCGCGCGGCATGTTCCTGAAAATTCTGCTCCAGCGCGATCTCGAGGCTGCGGGCAAGATGCAGCCTGCTGCTGCTCAGGTCCAGCCACTGCTCGGCGGCGCCGACATTGTTGAGAGCATGGCAAACGACTTCCGGCCTGTTCAACCGTTCGGCGAGTTCGATCGCCCTGGCGCCGAGCGACAAGGTCTCGTCCAGCCTTTCGGCCAGCATCGCAAGCTGCGAAAGGTTCGAATAGGCCATGGCGAGTTCGGCGCTGGCGGGAACGGTTTCCAGCAATGCGACTGCCTGGGCGCCGAACATGTCGGCTGCCTGTCGGTCCCCCAGAAGATAGGCGAAGCGCGACAGCCATCTCAGGCTGTCGCCTTCCTTCAGCCTGTTGCCCAGCGCCTGTTGCAACACACGTGCCTGTTCCTGCGCCTTGATGGCTTCGTCTATGCGCGCGATCAAATGGCACTCGAACGCATATTGCTCGTAAAGCCCGGCGCGCTCATCTTGAGGCAAGGTGTCGGCCTGCCGCAGGGCAACCTCGTAGTAGCCGGCGGCGTCGCGATGGGCGCCGACACGCGAGGCCTCCCGCGCCGCGACCGGTGCGAACTCACGCACCGCCTGCAGATTGTGCGCCTCGACCGCATGGTGGACGAGGCGCGCGGTGGCGACACCACCATTCTCGAGCAGCGCCGACAGCGCACGCTGATTGAACAGTCTCCTGGAACTCGTCGTCAGCATCATCTCGATGGCGCGGCGCGCGATCTCGTGTCGGAAGGCGTAGCCGTCGCCGAGATCGTCGAGCAGGCCGTTCGACACACATTCCGCGAGCTGGCCGGCAGCCGCGACGCCGCACAGGCCCTGCAGTGCCCACGCGTCGGCGCGTCTGGGAAAGACCGAAACCGCATCGAGCATCGAGCGGGCGCCGGCCGACAGCCGGCCGGCCCGTGCGACGACGGCGTCGCGCACGCTGGCAGGCGGCGTCATCTCATTGTCCGCGCACAAAAGCTCGGTAACGAAGAAGGCATTGCCCGCCGTCGCGCGGTAGATGGCATCGCCATCACGGCCGGCGGCATTGGCAAGCAACAGCACCGCCGTCTCGCTCAACAGGGGCACGTCGATGCGCACGACGTTGCCGGCGGGAATTTCGCCGAGCACGCGGCGCACGCGCATCTGCCCTTCACTGCGGTCGGTGCGCGCCGTCAGGGCGAGCAGGATGTGGGTGTTGGCGATGCGGCGCCCCAGGAAGCGAACGAAATCCAGTGTCGCGTCGTCGGCCCAGTGCAGATCCTCGATGATCAGGAGCGTCGGCTGCGTCCTTGCCTCGAAGACTTCCAGCGCGTCGGAAAACAGCGGCAACCTCTGCCCCTGCCGGGCGTCGATCGCCCGCGGCATCGCCCATTGCGCCTCGCGGGCAAGATCGTAGAGCGGGCCGAGCGGATCGGGGATCGACAAATCCTCGCAGGCGCTGCGGAAGATGCGCGTGCCATCGGCAACCTTGCCGACGAAAGCCTCGACAAGCGCCGACTTGCCGGCGCCTGCCTCGCCCGACAGCGCCACCACGCGGCCGCGTCCATTCGCGGCCTCCGCGAGAAGTTCATCCAGCTGCTCCAGCTGTGTCTGCCGTTCCAGAAGCATCATCATTCGCCCAGAAAGGATTATGTTTCGGCGGTTCCCCGACGTCCGCCAGAAGCGTCCGGGACCATGACCGACAATGTGACCCTCCACACATTTCGGTGCAACCTCACACATAACGTCGCCATTATGGGGAATCTTCCCACAAAACATAGGGAAAGGCTCCGATGCGCGGCCGTGGCGAGCGTGGTCAATGTCCAGGCGCGCTCAAATCGAGCGTGAAACCATGGAAAAGGAAAACCAATATGCCTCGCTATGTGGTTCAACGCACATTTCCCGATGGCCTCAGCGTGCCGATGAACGATGCCGGCGCCGATGCGCTTGGCGGCGTCATCATGCGCAACGCCGAGAAGGGCGTGACCTGGGTGCAGTCCTTCGTCTCGCCGGACAAGAAGCAGAGCTTCTGCATTTACGATGCGCCCTCGCCGGAAGCGATCCGCAGCACCGCGCAGAAAAACGCGCTCCCGGTCGACAAGATCACGGAGGTGCGGGTTCTTGACCCTTACTTTTACCGTTGATCGCGGCAATGCGCATCCAACTGCCCTTGGCGGCGATGGCGGCTTGCCTGACAATGCGTCCAGCGAGGTGTCGGCGGCTTCGAGACCAGTCGCACGAGGCCCGTTACGGGGCCGGCTTTTGCGCGGGCTTGCCGCCTTGCTGTTCGCACCATTGCGCTCGCGGCGGCGCCGATTGCCACCGCAGGACGACTATCTGAGACGCGACATCGGCTTGCCGGAGCTCGTGGAGCTGCCGCAATACTGGGACTTCACCCGGTCGGACAGATGATGCGCCCAGCCTAGCCCAGACTTTCGCGGCGGGGGCGGCCGCTCCCGCTTGCAATCAACAAATCAGGAGAGAAAATGAACATTCACGTGTGGACCAGGCACCTCATCAACCTGTCGATCCTGTCGATCGCGGCAACGGCGGCGAATGCCGATGGCACCGGCACGCTGGAGGAGAAGGTGCGGGCAGCCGACAGCCGCTTCGAGAATGTGGCGATGGCCACCGCCGAAGGCTATGCACCCATCCCTTGCGCCAGTGGAATAACCGGCGGCGCCATGGGCATTCACTATGTCAACGCTGCCTATCTCAAGGACGATGCGGTCGATCTAACGAAGCCGGAAGCCGTCATGTACGAGCCGATGGCGGACGGCACGCAAAAGCTGGTGGCGGTCGAGTATATCACCTCGAAAGGACCGGCTTCGCTGGAGGGACAGCTGTTCAACTTCAACAGCGCCCCCAACCGCTATGGCCTGGGGCCCTTCTATGAGCTGCATGTCTGGGCCTGGAAGAAGAACCCGACAGGCACCTTCGCCGACATGAACCCTGACGTGTCGTGCGATGCGATGAAGCCCATGTAACCAGGACGCGAATCTCCCCCTTCGTGGGGGAGATTCGCCGTGTGTGGAGCGCTGACCTTCTGTCGCAGGAGGTTGGGCCTGGTAGGACCGACTCCCTCTGGCTTGCCGGCCATCTCCCCCTCGAGGGGGAGATAACCAAGCCTCAATTGCTCGCCGACAGCACCAGCACCGGCTTGTCGCTGTACAGCGCCGGGAACAGCTGCTTCAGGTTCGCCACCTTGGGCAGGTCGTTGTAGACGATGTAGGGATAGGTCGGGTTCAGCGTCAGAAAATCCTGGTGGTAGTTCTCGGCCGGGTAGAAGGTCTTGCCGGTCTCGATCGTGGTGACGATTGGTGCCGGATAGAGCTTGGCCTTGTCGAGCTGCTCGATGTAGCTCTGCGCGATCTTCTTCTGCGTGTCGTTCTCGGCGAAGATCGTCGAGCGATACTGGGTGCCGGAATCCGGGCCCTGGTAGTTCAGCTGCGTCGGATTGTGGGCGACCGAGAAATAGACCTGCAGCAGCTGGCCATAGGTCACCTTCGACGGATCGTAGATGATCTCGACGGATTCGGCATGGCCGGTGCGGCCGGTGCCGACGGTCTCGTAGACCGCGTCATCCTTGGCGCCGCCGGTATAGCCGGAGACCGCCTTGCTGACACCCTTGACGTGCTGGAACACGCCCTGCACGCCCCAGAAGCAGCCGCCGGCGAAGATCGCCGTCTCGCTGCCCGGGGCGGCCTTTTCGTCCATTGCCGGCGGCGGGATCACCACCGCGTCCTCGGCCGAGCGCGCCGGCGTCTGCCACAAGGCCGCCGCCGCCACCGCCGCGAAACCGAGCACGGCCAGCGCGCCGCGGGTAAAGAACGGCCGTGTCTTTTCGATACCGGTCATGTTCTGATCTCCTGTTGTTGTTCCAATATATACGACGCAAGCCGCCAGTAGGTCTCAATTTGCCGTGCGGCGGCTCCTGTCGTCGGCATTCCCCCGGCCCTCCGGGCCACCTTCTCCCCGAGGGGGAGAAGAAAAGTTGGCGCCGCTCGCCCCGGAACGGTCAGGCGAGCGAAGCGGTGAGGGGCAGCCGACCTGCTTACTGCGCTGGCTTCATCGCGTCGGTGGCCGGCTTCATCGCATCCGCCGCCGGTTTCATGGCGTCGGCGGCAGGCTTCATGGCGTCCGCTGCGGGCTTCATCGCATTGGTGGCCATCGGGTCGGCGGGCTTCATCGCGTCGGTCGCGGGCTTCATCGCATCCGCCGGCTTCATCGCATCCGTCGCCGGTTTCATGGCGTCGGTGGCCATCGCATTGGCCGGCTTCATGGCGTTGGTCGCGTCGTCGGCACGGGCGCCGGCGACGAAGACGGCGGCCGAAAGCGCGAAGGCGAGCGCCGGCAGGGTCAGGTACTTGGTCATGGAAGTCTCCTTGGGTTTTGGCGCGCAAGCGGGCCGGGTGATGCGTTGCCGCTGCATGCGGCCCCGCGCGAAGAGAAAGAAAATCAGTTGGTGGCGGCGGCCAGGATCGGCCCGCCGCCCGGCGATTGCACCAGCACGGCGGTGCTCAGGCCGCCCGAGGCGGCGGGCAGCGCATAGGAAGTGGCGTTACCGCTCCAGCTGCCGAGTTTTTCCAGCGCGTGCACGACATTGGCATGCGGCAGCGTGCGGCCGGTGTTTTCGCCGCGCGCCACCGGCACCTGCACGACGCCCTTGGCATAGCGCACCAGCCAGACATCGGCCTTGCCGCCCGGTGCGGCGCCTGCGCCGATCGCCACCTTGCCGGCCTCGAGCGACAGCGAGGGGCCGCCGGTCTTGCCGGTCGCGGAAATCAGATGCTCGATCTCGCCCGGTGCCGCGCCGACCACATCGGCGTGGCCGTTGACCACCACCTGCGGCGTGAACGGCCCGTCATGGCCGAGCGGCGGCTCGTAGGAGACCTGGCGCTGGGTGAATTCCTGCCTGCCGAACGTGTCCTTCCAGCCGAGATAATCCCAGTAGGTGACGTTGAACGACAGCGCCAGCACGCCGGGCTGGTCCTTCACCTTGATCAGATTGGCATTGGCCGGCGGGCAGGACGAGCAGCCCTGGCTGGTGAACAGTTCGACCACGCTGAGCGGCTGCGCGGCGGCGGCACCGAGCGAGGCGGCGAGCGCCAGCGCACCGAGGCTGGACAGGGCAATGAACTTTGAGGCTCTCGGCATGGGACGGCTCCGTGGGGGCGGCGCTGGGATGCGCCGGTCATTCCCCCACTTCGCCGCCATCCGCCGCTTCGTTACAGCGCTCACCGGTTTGTGATGAAGGCACCTCTACGCCAGTGGCCCGAAACGCCACAGCGAGGTGTAGTGCATGATCGGCCGCTCGAGCCTTGCGCCCGCGGCGACAAATCGCTTTCCCGCATCCAGCATGGGCTGGAAGGTATCGAGTTGCCTGGCGTGCTCCAGCGTGTCCCACACACTGGTGTTGATCAGCGACGACGTCGCCTCGTCGGCGCCGGCGTAGAAGACGAGCAGCCCCGGCATTGCCTCTATGCCAGGCCGAAGCTCTGCCTCGTCGTCCACCATCATCTCTCGAAACGACGCGAACTTCGCTGCATCGCAGCGCAGGATGGAAACGCGCAGCACGGAATCAGGCATCGGCTTCTTCTCCAGGAGTTGACGCGCTCCAGGCTAGGCCACGCCGACCCAGGCCGCCAATACCGTGCCCAATCAAGATTGAGTGCGCATGGGGCGCGCCCTTCCCTTCTCCCCTTGCGGGAGAAGGTGGCCTCGCGAAGCGAGGTCGGATGAGGGGTGCTCCAGCGGAGTGAGGCGTTGGCGTTCCCTGGAACACCCCTCATCCGTCTCGCCGCTACGCGGCGATCCACCTTCTCCCGCAAGGGGAGAAGGAAGACGCGCGCCATCACCGCCAGGGCTGCAGACTGGTGTCTCTTACATAGGCGATGATCGTGTCGCAGACGGCGTTGAGGTCTTTCAGGACATCGTCATTCCAGAAACGCAGAACCCGAAAGCCCTTGGCCTCGAGCTCGGTCTTGCGGATCTGGTCCGTATCCGGACCCGCATGCTGGCTGCCATCGATCTCGATGATCAGCCGAGCTTCAGGGCAAACGAAATCGGCGACGTTTTTTCCGATAGGCGCCTGGCGCCGGAATTTATCCGGTCGAGTCTGCGATCGCGCAGCTCCTGCCAGAGCCTGCCTTCCGCTTCCGTCATCTCGCGCCGGAGCGAGCGGGCAAATTTACGCTTGGCTTGGGTGACGGGTTGATGCGGCATGGCGCCAGATTAGCCAGACCCGGCGTTCCGTCCAACCATCCGTCTCGCCGCTACGCGGCGATCCACCTTCTCCCGCAAGGGGAGAAGGTGAGCAGCGTCTGTCCCTACTGCGTCAGCGCTGTGTCCGAGGGCCGCTTGTTGAAGTCGCACTTGCCGGTGACGTTGTAGAAGAAGTCGGCATTTGAGGACGTAGTCGGCACCGTTGTGCCACCGTCTTCCCAGGCTTGATAGCTGGTGACGCCACAAGGCACGATGGAGAAGATGTCGACCCTCGTCCCGGTCGCGGTCTCGGTCAGGGCGTTCGCGTCCACCCCGCTAAAGAGTCGGTTGGAGGTGCTCGCATCGTCCGACTTGAGGTATTGCGGGTTGCCCGATGGCACGTACATCTGCAGAGAGAGGCCACCCATCTGGCTGACATCGATAGCCGCGCCGGCGCTGTTGGCCGGATACATGGTGTCGACGCAGGTTGTCGAATATTTCTTGTTGCCACTGGTCTGGAGGATCGCATTGGCAGGCAGACCGGTGAAAGTGGTCACGCTGGCGGTGGTGCAAACTTGCGACTGGACGAGCGTCTTGATATCGGCGCCACCATTGTTGGTGATCGTATACACGTTCGTGGTGCCGTAGCCCTTCGGATCCCCGAAGCCATTATAGACATACTCGATGGACATCAGCGGCTTGGCCGCTGTCGCTCCGAATTGCGTGCCGTAGAGCGTCATCGTCTTGTTCCACCAGCCCGACACCTTGGTGATCTTGAAGCTAGCATTGACGAGCGCCGGCGGCTTGCTGACCGCCGACGCGACGGCAATCGGCACGGTGTTGATCCTGGCGATCTGCATGAATGTGGTCGGCATGGAGAAACTTGCCGAGGCCTGGCCGGTGGCGGCGGTGGTGGTGGTACCAGCCACAAAACTGTTCAGCGTCGCAGTGCCCTGGCCACCGTTGGCGGCGAAGGAATCCTGCAGCGCCGTCTGGCGCTGCGCCAGCGTCGAGGTGGTGTCCATGGTGGTGATCGACAGGAGCGCGGCATCCAGGGCCTGCTGCTGGTTGGACCGGACCTGGATCGCGCTGGTATAGTCGATCGAGAAGCCGACGGCGCTTATGACAGGCACCAGCGTGAGAAAGAACAGCGGCATCATCGAGCCGCTGCGCGAACGGGCAAACCCGCCTGCAACTTTCAGCATTTTTTTACCCCGCGGATATTAGTGATGGGGCATATAGCACGCGGCGGCAAACCAAGGTCTAACGCGATCGATCAAAGTTTAAGCATCCACGGCCGCCGGGGCCGGCATTTGGCGCGGCTTGCCGCTTTGTGATCGAAGGCGCCGCCCTTGCGCCGCAAGCCTTGCCGCCGCAAGCCACCCCTGCTAAAGCGCGCGACATGAGCACGCCCCTCGACCACATCAGAAATTTCTCCATCGTCGCCCATATCGACCATGGCAAATCCACGCTCGCCGACCGCCTGATCCAGTCCACCGGCGGGCTGGAGCTGCGCGACATGAAGGAGCAGGTGCTGGACTCGATGGACATCGAGCGCGAGCGCGGCATCACCATCAAGGCGCAGACGGTGCGGCTGAAATACCGCGCCAACAATGGCGAGGACTATATCCTCAACCTCATCGACACGCCCGGCCATGTCGACTTCGCCTATGAAGTGTCGCGTTCGCTCGCCGCCTGCGAGGGCTCGCTGCTGGTGGTCGACGCCTCGCAGGGCGTCGAGGCGCAGACGCTCGCCAATGTCTACCAGGCCATCGACAACAACCACGAGATCGTCGTGGTGCTGAACAAGGTCGACCTGCCGGCCGCCGAGCCCGAGCGCATCCGCGAGCAGGTCGAGGAGGTGATCGGCATCGACGCTTCCGGCGCCGTGCTGATCTCGGCCAAGACCGGCCTCGGCATTCCCGACGTGCTGGAAGCCATCGTCCACCAATTGCCGCCGCCGCGCGAGGGCGATGCGACAGCCCCCTTGAAGGCGATGCTGGTCGACAGCTGGTACGACGCCTATCTCGGCGTCATCGTGCTGGTGCGCATCATCGACGGCGTGCTGAAGAAGGGCCAGACCATCCGCATGATGGGCACCGGCGCCAAATACCTGGTCGAGCGCACCGGCGTGTTCACGCCCGCCCGCATCAATGTCGACGAGCTCGGCCCCGGCGAGTTCGGCTTCTTCACCGGCTCGATCAAGGAAGTGGCCGACACCCGCGTCGGCGACACCATCACCGAGGACAAGCGCCAGACCGCGCATGCCCTGCCCGGCTTCAAGCCGGCGCAGCCTGTGGTGTTCTGCGGGCTGTTCCCGGTCGATGCCGCCGATTTCGAGGATCTGCGCGCCGCCGTCGGCAAGCTGCGCCTCAACGACGCCTCCTTCTCCTATGAAATGGAAACCAGCGCCGCGCTCGGCTTCGGCTATCGCTGCGGCTTCCTCGGCCTGCTGCATCTGGAAATCATCCAGGAGCGGCTGGAGCGCGAGTTCAACCTCGACCTGATCGCCACCGCGCCCTCCGTCGTCTACCGGCTGCTGCTCAATGACGGCTCGGTGAAGGAACTGCACAATCCGGCCGACATGCCCGACGTGGTGAAGATCTCGGCCATCGAGGAGCCGTGGATCCGCGCCACCATCCTCACCCCCGACGACTATCTCGGCGGCATCCTGAAACTCTGCCAGGACCGGCGCGGCATCCAGGCCGACCTCTCCTATGTCGGCAAACGCGCCATGCTGACCTACGACCTTCCGCTCAACGAAGTCGTCTTCGATTTCTATGACCGGCTGAAATCGATCTCCAAGGGCTACGCCTCGTTCGACTATCACCTCACCGACTACCGCGAGGGCGATTTGGTCAAGATGTCGATCCTGGTCAATGAGGAGCCGGTCGACGCGCTGTCCATGCTGGTGCACCGCACGGCGGCGGAAAAGCGCGGAAGGCAGATGTGCGAGAAGCTGAAGGAGCTGATCCCGCACCACCTCTTCAAGATCCCGATCCAGGCCGCGATCGGCGGCAAGGTCATCGCCCGCGAAACCATCTCCGCCCTGCGCAAGGATGTGACTGCGAAGTGCTACGGCGGCGACGTGAGCCGCAAGCGCAAGCTGCTCGACAAGCAGAAAGAGGGCAAGAAGCGGATGAGGCAGTTTGGCAAGGTGGATATCCCGCAGGAGGCGTTTATCCAGGCGCTGAAGATGGGGGATTGAGAAGGCTGCACGGTCAAGGTGAGCTACCTATCCAAACGATTTCGCGTATCCTCGAAGTATCGAAGGCTCGCTGCCATCTCTGGGTCTAATATAATCTGAGCGCCCGATCGCATCTTTAAAAGCGCCTCATCAAGCAGTTGAATTGCCTGGCCTTTTTTCACCAGATCGACGGCAACATCGCAGAGTGTAGAATAGGAATACCTATCAAATCTGTGGTGAGAAATATTTCTATCGGCGGTCTCATAGGCCTTACGAAGAAGGGCGATTCTATCTCCTTCCGAAAGCCCAACCGTCTTTCGTGATCTGGCCACCAACAAGCGCACTTGGTACCGGTCAAGTGGCGCATCGGCGCCTACGGCCTCGATTGCATTCCTAATAACGTATTCCACATCACCAATAGGATCTTCGTCCAGCAGTTCTCTAATAAGGCGATGCCACGGTATCCTCTCAGCTGGAGCTATCTTGATCAGACGCCGGTAAAGCCTTTGGCGCATCGTGCTATCACCGAGCCTGCCGATACCGTACTCTTTATCGCAGATATCCCTAACGCTCTGCAGTTCAACTTGAACGGCAGGATTGATATTATCGATTATTAAGTTGAATAACTGTTCTAAGTCGGCAACCGATGAGAATTTGTAATCGGCGATCTTACGAGCAATGACCAAGTGCCGTGTGCTCCAACCGAATATACCCTCATTGGGCCGGATATCATACTCGTCGATGATCCCAGAAAGACCTGATAAGGCAGATCCGACTTGGTCAGCGCGCATGCCGGTCATGCGCATCATCAACTGCCGATGGACTCTGGTTCCCGATGACTCCAAAGCCGCCACCAGCCGATAGATATCCTGCAAGGGCACAGGGAGCTCCCCAAACTCAGCCAACAAAATCATATCTAAGCTGTTGTTGGAAAAAATATTCGCCAAACACACAAACATGTCAGCACTGCAACGTTCTCTAAGGCGCTCGAATTGCCAATCACGGCTGCGGCGTTTGAAGTCGGTATCAACTAGAGCAGCAATCTTTGGTTGGAACTGAAGCAAATTAATTAACGATCGTATTTCGCCATCGTCAAGACGGCTGAGTTCGATGACCACTCCTTTTGAGAATATATTTGACGTCTTTATCCGCGGTGCCCATTGCGCCGCATTTGCTGTTAAAATAACCTGAAGCGCAGGATTTTCTGTAGAAGATAGGTAATCGATAAGCGCACCAGTTTGTCGCATAAATCTAGTACATTCGTCTAGAAGCAAGAATCCACGCTCACCTTTGCCTCGTAGGTTTGACTCTACATCTTCCCATGGCCGGCTCTGAAACGGAAAATCAGACCGATGCTCAAATGCATGATGATTTAGATCGCTCATATGCATAAGCAACTGGCGCGCAAATGTCGTCTTGCCTACGCCTGCGGGACCGATAAGGCTTACGCTACATTTTCTACGCGCAATGAGATCATCGACAACGCGGGGTTTTGACGTTCGCTGAAAGGTTGAGTTTGACTGGATATCCGCGAAGCTTGCTGATCCGCCATTAAACATGCGAGTAACGTTTGCGGCGGTGTGACGGCTCGTTGCGACATCTACAGAACTACTTAAGATCACCAAGGGAAGGATGGACGAGGGATTGCTTGGAATTTCGGTGGCGGGGGCTTTGATGTTTGCCAGCGCATGGACAAATTCATCAATGCCTCCGAAGCAAATCTTAGCTCCTCTGTCCTCCAATAAAGGAGCCCGCAAGTCATCCTCGTCATAGATCAGGATATAGACTTGACCAGGGAGTCCTTGATCCTTCGCCGCTAACGTTAACTTGATTCGATCGCTCAAATGCTGATCTCGTAGAGATTGACCAACAATTAATACATCGCCAGTCATCAAGGTATTATCAAATGTCGTAAAGAGGGACTGCCTGTATTGCCTATAGTCATCATAATCCTGCTCGGTTATAATCATAGAGCCCTTATTGCCGAGTGAGGAGTCCTGAGTTATGCATCCATGTATCTTATATAAAGTTGTACCTGTTCGATCCTCTCGGTAAGTTAAGTCATAGTTAGATCGAATTGCAGTCAGCGGAATATTAGCTATCTTGTATGAGTTCTCAATGAGCAAGTCATAATTTGTACTAAATATCGCCTGCCACGGAAATTGGGGTATCCCTAGGAGCCCTCCTGCCAGTCGCAAGGGCCGAAGCCTCGCCACAACAGCATCTATAACCGCGCGCCGCTTGTAATGGCGTACCAATATACTAGAGGTTTCAATTAGGTCGGTGCTCTTAGGATCGGATTTAGCGAGATCACGCCAAAGAAATTCTGCGAGCTGTGAACCCGTCGGAGCGCCAGAAGGGACCGTTGCTCCTGCGCCGAATAGAAGTGCGGTATGCTTCGGGTCTAAGGCTGAAGCTAGTTGGTCGAGCGATATTGGCAAAGCGTTTTCCCCCCCCAATGGTACATACTAACTACTTGTTTTGAGCGATGTGAAGAGTAGGGTCGTAATTTGTTGAAGGGGCAGCATCCACGATCTCTTTTATTCCACTGCTCCATATCCAACCCGTGCCCATCGCCTCGATCGCTCCTCTTTCAGCGCGAACATTGCCGGGCGGGGTAGCTTTCTGGTAGCTGTGTCCGACATGGCGAAACCCGGCCCGATATCATCCATTTCGCCGGTTCGCGGTCCAACTCTCACCGAGCCTTTAAGAACGCGTAACGCCAGCGTATCCTCTCCCCGACTTGGGGAAACACCACATGCGCACCACCTCAGACACCATCGCCTGTCTCGGCCTCGCCATCGGCGGCATCTTCGGCCTTGCCGGCACCTTCGTCGCCAGCGCTCCGCTCCGCGAATCCCTGTGGGCGATCGACGGCGTGGGCATCGTCGTCGCCACTGCGTTGCTCACCATGAAATACCAGCGCCTCGGCAATGATTGCGTCGCCGCCGGCTTCCTGACCTTCCTCGCCGGCGAAAGCCTGCTTTTATCAGGCAATGCGGCGGGGCTCGAGGCCAGCGTGCCTTCCTATGTCGGCGGCATTTCGCTCTGGGCGGCGGCGCTCATCATGGTCAGCGTGCCCTCGACTTTCGCGCTGTGGATGCGGTTCACCGCATTCGTCGTCGCCGCGCTGTTCTTCGCCTCGGTGGGCATGGTGCTGTGGGGCACGCCCCTGCTGCCGACCTCCTCGCCGCTGCCCGCTGCCGGCTATCCGTTCCTGGTGCTGACTTTTATTGGGTGGATCTGGACGCTGCTGAGGGAGGGGCGGTAGACGCTGTCCGCCCGCCGTCAAAATCCGCGACAGGAAGGCGCGCGTCGGCGCTGCCCCTCATCTGGCTGCCGCCATCTTCTCCCCGTAAGCGGGGCGAAGGGGGCTGCTGTCGCCGCTTTCGCCAATCGCAGACGTTGCAGGAAGGGCGCCGGCGTTGCGGCAGCCTCTCTCGCCCCGTTTACGGGGAGCCGGCAGGACAGTGAGGGGCAGCGCCGACCTGCGATAGGTACGCGCTAGCCTCTATCCTCAATCCTGACACGGTTTTGACATCGGCGAGGGCGTCCCCCGCTCCGTCCCGGCTTCGCCGGGCCACCTTGCCGGGGCGAGCCACGGGTCTCGCCCGCCCTTCGGACCCCCCACTTCCGTGCGGGCGAGGAACCCAGGAATAGCGCGTCTCACCCCTCCAACCACACCTTCTCGAAATGCTGCTCCAGCGCCTGGTGCTGCTCGCAGCCTTCGACCCCCTTGCGGTAGGTCCGGTAGACCGAGCGCCAGTAGGGTTGGATGATGATGCCGCTGTCGCGCAGGTTCTTCTCGATGCCGGCCATGATCTCCTTGCGGGTCTTGGCGTCGGGGGTGGCGAGCGCCTTGTCCAGCAGCTCGTCGAATTCCTTGCTGGCATAGGCGCTTTCGTTCCAGGCGGCGCCGGATTTGTAGGCCAGCGCCAGCACCTGGACGCCGAGCGGGCGTCCCAGCCATTCGGTGCAGGAGAAGGGATATTTGCTCCAGTCGTTCCAGAAGGTCGCGGCGGGCAGCACGGTGCGCTTGATCTTGAGGCCGGCCTCGCGCATCTGCGCGGCTATCGCGTCGCCGGTGGTCTTCTGCCATTCGATGTCGACCGAGATGAGCTCATATTCGTGGTCCGGCTTGCCGGAGGCGGCGAGCAGCTTCTTGGCCTCCTCCACATCGCGCTTGGCCGGGCCGATATCGGCATATTCGGGATGCATGGGGCCGACATGGTGGTTGTCGGCGGGCTTGCCTCGGCCGCCGAGGCCGAGCGCCAGCACGGCCGAATTGTCGACGGCGAGCTGGGCGGCGCGGCGGACCTTGATGTCGTCATAGGGCGCATTGCCGATGTTGAAGCGGGCGACGATGGTCGAGCCGGTGGCGATCTCGGAATTCTTCAGTCCCATCTTGTCGGTCTGCGAGACGGCGTCGGAGGCGGTTTCGTGGTCGGTGTCGATCTCGCCGGATTCGAAGGCCGACAGCATGGCGTTGGGGTCGGAGCCGTAGTCGATCCACTGGATGCCATCCAGATAGAATTCGCCCTTCCACCACGGCTTGTCCTTGCGCTTCACCTCGGCACCGGTCTCGGCGTCCCATTTCACCAGTTCGCAGGGGCCGGTGGTGATGGCCAGCGCCTTCAGGGGATCGCCGTCGCCATCATAGGAACGGTGCATGATCAGCGCCGGATAGTCGGCCATGCCGGCGATCAGCGAAATGTCGGGCTTGGGCAGGTTCAGCTTGATCGTGTAGTCGTCGACCTTCTCGATGCCGCCGTCGACCGCCTTCTTGGTGTCGGCATTGACCAGCGCGCCCATGCGCGCGGCGACCGAATTGCCAGCCACGCCGGCCTCGCACCAGCGGGTGAGGTTGTGGACGACATCGTCGGCGTTGAACGCGTCGCCGTTCGACCATGAAATGCCCTTGCGCACATGCAGGGTCAGCGTCTTGGCGTCGTCGCTCATCTCCCATTTTTCCAACAGCCAGGGCTCGAAGGAAAAATCGGTGTTCCAGCGTACCAGATATTCGTTGCAGTGGCGGGCGACGTTGGACATTTCGACGCCGTCGAAGGTGCGCGGGTCCTTGAAACCCTTGACGTTCATGGCGACGCGCAAGGTGCCGCCCTTCTTCGGTTCGGCGGCGCGGGCAGGCGTCGGCGCGAGGCCGCCCAGGGCAAACGCGCCGGCGGCGCTGACGCCGAGACCGGCCATCAGCGCCAGATATTCGCGGCGGCTGATGCCGCCCTTTTTGAAATCCTCGGCGACGGGCTTGGCCTGCGGGTGCAGTTTGCGGTCGGTCAGCATGAATTTCATCGTCGTTCCCTTTGTCGTTGGTGCACGCCGCCCAAAAGTGCGGGGGTTTTGGCACATGCACGGAAGCAGGCTCGTCCCGGCGGAGCGCCGACGCGGGGGCGGCTGCAACCGCCGGGTTTGCCTGAGGCGGCGATGATAGGGCGGGGTAACGTTGCGGAGTGTTCTGGAATCCGCAGGAGTTGTGCGCTGCTCCGCAGCGAGGCCGTGACCTGTGCGGCGAGCCAGCCCTGGTGGCCGCCGGGTTCCGTCCCTCTGGCCCGCGGCTTCGCGTTTCACCAGCGGCTTCCCCCACTCCGTCTCGGCTTTGCCGAGCCACCTCTCCCCCCTCCGGAGGGAGAGGAAGGGAGCCAGCCTGGCCAAGCGCGCGCCTTTCCTCCTCCCGTCGATCGGGGGAGAGGTGGGTCGGGC
>NZ_VFTA01000035.1:0-57803 GCF_007003935.1 Mesorhizobium sp. WSM4310 | reverse complement strand
TTGATCTCGTGGATCCAGTCCGCGCTTTGCGGCGGGGTATCGACCAGTTCAGGCTCCATCGGCTTGATGAATTTCAGACGCATACCCAGGACTCGCAAACACGCGATTCTATCAGCTTTAGCTAAAATAGTTCAGGAACCTTTATCCCACCAGCGTGTTCGACGAGCATGAAAAACGATCCCGAGGCCCGCGACGCGTTACGGTTGATAAGAGCGACGATAGAGGAGCATTGTCCGCCTGGCGTCCTACCGAGCCAGGAAGCGGTGAACGGCCTCTATGGGCCGGAGTTGATCCATGAGGCGGAAGCGCTGGCGGCTGCCATCGTCGCAACTATTGATAAGATGCAGTTGCGCGTGATGATGAAACCGTCTGCCCCCAGCACCAAATAATGGGAAAGGAGTCCCGCCAGCGCGCGTTTGCGGCTGGCCGTCCGCCGACCACTCTTGCCACACATCCCTCGGCCGCGCAGGTCGCGGCCGGAGCGGGAAAGCAAGTACCGCAAATCACCTACTATTAGCGACGGCTAAAGTTCGGAAGGAACGAGAAGCCGCCGGTCTAAGCACGCTGTGCGCAAATTCGCTTGGACGCCTCATCTCCCGCCTGCCGACATCGGCCAATGGACCGAATTGTCGAACAGGGAGTTAGGCGCCTTAAAGAGGAGAGACACGATGGATCCCATGGCCACCTCGCAGAGCAACGGCTCCGTCCGGCCGACCACCCCGGCGCCGGAGGGCCTCGCCCCTGCCCTGGCCCGAAATATAGAAGCACTGGTCGAACGGCGAAAACGGGACGCCACGGCTGCATCCCTGGAGCAACGCGCGGCCGCAGCTATCAGCAGCTTTGCCGGCAGCATGATGTTCGTCTACATCCACTTTGTGTTCTTTGGGGCGTGGATTGCACTCAACCTCGGCGTCACAGCCCTTATCAAGCCGTTTGATCCATCGCTGGTCATCCTCGCAATGTTTGCCTCGGTCGAGGCAATCTTTCTCTCAACCTTCGTGCTGATCAACCAGAATCGCATGGCGGCAGAGGACGATGCCAGGTCAGATCTCGATCTGCAGATGAGCCTGCTGAATGAACATGAGACGACCAAACTCATCAAGCTGGTGGAAGAGATTGCCAAGCGCCTGAACGTAAACACCGAAGCAGACGGCGAACTGAAGGAGCTCAAGCGCGACGTGGCGCCCGAAGCTGTTCTCGATAAGATCGAAGAGGTAAGCGAGCGGACGGCGCCGATTGACTCCGCGCAGCCTATATCGACCAGCTAGGGCTCCATAGGCCTGGCACTTCCCATGCGGCGCACTTATAGATCAGGCTGATCGCGACATCGTACTGACGCGCGCCATCCTGGATGGTCGAGACAAGGCCTTCCAGATTGATCCGGTCGCCATGTAGGCCAAGACCGCAACGATGCTCGACGCGTTAACATCTCGACCAGAAATTGCTGAAATATATCGATTCCCACCCCGCCGGCTGCCAGCCCTTCCTCCCATCATCCGCGTACCTTTGTCGTTGCCCGACCTCCTTTTACTGGCATGCATCGCATTCTAGCCGAGCGGCTTCAGATCCCACTCCAATGGCGGGCTTGTCCGGTCCAAAACGGACGCGTAGCTTTTCGAGCACCGTGATTGCCGCTCGTTCTGGCAAAACGCAGGGACGCACATTTCGGCGTCTATCAGCGATCGTGGAACGTTCATCACTGAGCGGGCGTGGGGATCGAGCGTAGTGGACATCGCCAAGATATTTGGCCACTCGATTTCAGAGATCACAATCGAAGTTCACGGGCAGCGAATTCGTCTCGACGGCATCGACGCTCCTCTTGTCCTCAACCCTAGGGAACACTGCTACTCCCGATTGACACGAATTTTGGAACGGAACTGCGCTCTTTCTCATTTAGAGGAGCAGATTTGAAATGGAGGCATGCGCATGCAAATCCAAGCAATTTACGCGGCGCTCGCGACAACCAGCATGAATGGTGCGGAGAAGTTTTATAGCCAGCTTTTTGAGCGGAGGCCTGATGATCGTCCCATGGATGGACTGATTCAATGGCGTAATGTTGCGGGCGCGAACATTCAAATCTTCCATGACAAGGAGAATGCTGGGTCAGGCAGACTGACCATTGTCGTCCCAGAGATGGAAAGAACCCGCAAATCGCTCGAAGAAATCGGCGTGACGCTCACAGGTGAATCGAAAGGTGACTACGGGAGGATCGCGCAAATCGCAGATCCTGATGGAAATCAGATCACCCTGGCAGAGCCGCCCTCAAGGCCCTTCCATACATAAACCTTGGCTAAGTCTACCTGACGGCGTCGGCAGGACACCGTTGTGGGCGCCCAGAGGCGCGGTCGATCCGAGTCCCGATCTTAGGCAGGCGATGGAGGGGCACCGCCAGCCGCCGGGACCAACTTTTAGGCCTAATGTTCCGTGCGCGCTGATTTTCGAGGCAAGTGCGCCCCGACGCCCTCGAGGGTTTAGGCGACCTCTACAGCAGCTGCGCGCCGGTCCTTGAACTGCCCTCAGGCGCCGCCGCCATCTTGCCGGCCCTGACGGCCCGCCCCGGGTTGATCAGCTGATCGGACTGTGAGGCGGTCGCTATCCACGAAAACGTTCCGTGTACCAGGTGCCCTGCCGCCGATTTTCATCGGCTTGTGGATCATCAGCTTCTTGGGAAGGTGCTCGGGATGCACCTCGAGCAGCGTGATCTTGATATCGGGCTTGCAGCGGTTGCAGTAGAACTTCAGCTTCAGAGGATCGACGCCCCCGCCACAGACCATCATCAGATCGGCCGAACGGCAGTAGCGGACGTTGCCACACTGCATTCCACTTTCACAAAGCTCACAACTACCGCGTAATGGACAACCGGCGCGGCCCGGCTAGTCATCCTGTGTCAACCTGAAGGCTGGCCGGGCCAATCCTAGCGACGGAGCGGCCATCGCGAAAGCGAGACGAGTTCAGCCTCGTCTTTGATGCCGGCCATATAATTTGCGATAATTCGCGATGCGATCGTATCGAGGGTGTCCGGTGACCCTTGCTCAAGTTTCAGCTTATCGAAAACCCTGCCGAGGAGCGCCACTTCGGTTGCGTCGAATATACCGGCATCAGTCGCCTTTCGCCGGATTGGCATGATTTTCCTCCCGAAAGTCCTGGAGGGAAGCATGCCGCAAATTCTCCTCGCCGCGCAAGTGTTTCACGCGGCAGATGATGCCAGGCTTACCCATTGCGTAGCTGGCCGCTTTTGGGGCAGGCCACGGCATTGGTGGGTATTAGCGTCCAGCCTGCCGCCCAATTGGCTTAACCGCTGTGGTTCGTGCTAAGGGTGCCAGATGGGCAAAAAACCGGCATTCATCGTGTATCCCCCGCCTGCGAAGGGTTTCCCGTTCCTAGCCGTCATGCTCAAGCCAGACGGTGCAGCTACTGCCTACCCTTTCAATACCGAAGAAGAGGCCTCACTCTTTAACAAAGAAGCGGCTACGTCGCTCGGGTACGGCATCAAACATTAGGCGGGACACAGTCTGGAGCTTGATGCGGCTCTAGGTCCCTAGGAATGGTTAGGCAGTTCGTCGACTGTTGCTCGTCCCTAGCGAACCGTTCTAAGATCGGCATGGGGTGGACCGGATTGGCGCCAACGTTCATAGCTAAGCAGCTCTCTTGGCCGTCGGGGATCGGCGGCTGGCTAGTTCGGGCAGGAATGAATCGCGGCAACGCCCGGCTGAACAGCTACGCTCTCGATCAACTCCAGTTGGTGCCGGAAGATCGAGTCCTGGAAGTCGGATTCGGGGGCGGCGCAGCACTGCCTCGACGTCTCCGTGGCACATCATTGGTCTGCGGTGTTGATCGCTCTCAGGACGTCGTAAAAACCCCCTGTCGTCAGTTTGCCGAGGCTGTGAGCGCCGGACGAGCCGAGTTCCACTTCGGGACAGTAGAAGACCTGCCCTTGCGGGACTCGACATTTGAGGCCCTAAGCGTCCACACGGTATACTTCTGGCAAAGCCTTGAAGCTGGATCAGCGGAGCTTGCGCGCGTTTTGGTACAGGCGGGCGCATCGTGTTGGGCTTCCTCCCGAAGGTGCATATGGACCGGATGAACATGCCGGCGGATATCTTCACTCCGCGCGCCCCAAATGACGTGATCGCTGCTCTGCGAGATGCAGGGTTCAAGGAGACCGAGATTCGAATACCGAACTCGGAAACGGCAAGGGTCGTTGCGACAGCCATGCGAAGTTGCTTGAGCGGCGGTTCGCTGGCAGCCGCCGGAGTATCGCGCGCGTCCTGGCGATCGGCTGTGGCCAGCGCCATGCACTGCAGAGCCGCCGGTCGGCCGCCCGCCTTGCCTCCCGCATAGAGGTTCCGTCGACATCTAGTTTTGGGTCTGGCGCGTAGATTAGCCCGACCTTTTCCGAGCCGCATCGCTCGCAGTGTAATTTCGGGCTCAAGTCATCCGCCATAGCGGGAGCGTCCGTACCAAGCCTTGTCTTGAGCAGTTGCAGGTCCAGCATTTTGCTATGGTTGCAACTGGAGACGTGGCAGAACATTGTCAGCTTCATCTTTCCGTCGATGAGAGTTAGAACCGTCCAGCCTTTTCCCATTTTATCGGCATAGAGCAAGGCCAGTCAGTTCGCCACGCCGGCATCGTGGTGCACTACGGCATCAAGGATCGCCTCGTACACGCTACCTGTGTCTTCCTCGATCTCGGTACTGCTGAGTCCGACTGCCTTGGCGTCGGCGAACAGCTGCTGGGTAAGCTCAGCCACCGAGATGATATCGGCACCAATCGTTTCGGGCACGTTCGCCGAAATCCATTTGTACAAAAAATCTACACCGCGCTGGCTCATCCGCACCCTCCGTACGTTCACATATTGGCCCGCGCCCATTTGCAGCGGACGCGGGCCGACCAACTAAGGTCATGCCAACGTTGGCCAGCGGCACGCACCGGGCCGCCGCGACTTCAATTAGCAAACGATGAAAGGGTTCCAGAAAAAGGAGACCCGCCACCCGGATAAAATGACCGGTGGCAGCAAACTGAGCGCAGTCATTCATTTGCACGGCGGAAGCTTCAGTGAGCGCTGATATAAAGCGCGATCCGGTGCCCTGTATCGAGTCCGTGCCCCCGCCGGTCAGGCCCGGCCGTGGGCGCCACACCTTCGCGCCGGGCCGCGCCGTATCAGGGGAGCCACATGTGTAGGTGACGCGCTGCTGATCCTTGTTGGCAACAGCCATCTACGTCGTTCTCGAGGCAGTACAGCAGCTTTGGCCTTAGTCGACTTCGATAATCTTCGGCGACGGTTTTTTGGCGGGCGGCCGGCGCCTTTTAACCGGAGCTGACTTCTCCGTAGGCTGTGCCGAAAGACGAAGCTCCCGCAACCGTGCCGTCTTTGCCTTTCGCGCCTTCGTCTCTGCTTCGACTAATGGCTTAGCCTCACGATCAGCGCGCTCAAAGCGCTCTTCGTCCATCAGTCGTCGGGTCAAGATAGCCTCCCTCGGCTAACTGACCTATGAAATAATCGCTCGCTAAAATTGTTCCTTCGTCGGTCACCTAGAACAGAACGTCGCGGCTATTCCGTAAGCGATGGGCTTCTGCGATTGGAGCCGCTACACCCACGAGGGATGGACCACTTAGTTGTATATCCCCAAACGAAAATCGTTCTACAACTGCACACGAATTCTCTTAGAATCAAAACCGGTTGTGTGAGATAATAGGTGGCCATCCGGCCAAGGCGGCCCGGATTGGCTCTCCGGTCTAGCAAGCCATACGGCAAGTCGATTATGCTGGTTAACAAGGCAACTGCCGCCATAATCGGAGACTGCCCTGATGCATGACCGGAACGAAACTGCGAAGCGCGCTCGCGAAATCCTGAAGGCGTGCGGGATCGATATATGCACAGCCTTCGAGGCGCTGGCCGAGCGGCAGATCGATGCGCTGCTCGCACATCTGGATCAGCATCGGTTCAACAAGTACGGCCCTATGAGCAAACTTCGCCAACCGCCGGGCGGCGTCAATTCGCGAGTGCGATCGTTTCACGGCCTGCTTCAGCACCGCGCTGCACTCCGGCAGCCTCAGGCCTCTGCATCGCGGCAGAGTTGAAGGCCGCGGCATAGGGCTCACCATAGCCATCATAGGCGTCGGCCTGCAGGTGCCTGGTCAGGAAGGTCACGGTCGCGCTGGGCACAATGGTTACTGTTGATCTGGACAAGGTGCGTCTGGTTCAGAGCCACGTCTCGCCTAGGGGGAAAAAGGCGCTTGTCGATGAACCGGGTCGGCGCTTTATGACCAAGCGTTCAGACTTGGGGCCGCCTATACTCGGCAAGCGTGCTTCCCAGACAACAGCAGCGGTGCCGGCGACGATAGCGGCAAGCCCCATACCGGATCCCGATCCTGCAAGGCCAGACGAGACGAGAACAGGTCCACGAGGCTGATGCAGCCCCAGCCCAAGCACAAGGCCATGACGCCAAGTTTGCCGTTCCTCGCCCACGAGGACGGATAACGCGAAAAGCAGAACCGGGATCAGCGAGAGGTCGCAAGCCCGACGGGCCGGAAGGCACGGTCCTGCATTCCCAAGAAACAGGAGGCCCTAGGTGCCGGCATTCGTCGATGCGCCGAAACGATGTGCGGCCGGATCGGCTTCGGCCAAGGCAGATCGCAGGTCCCGGAGGACGACGACAAGGATCGAATCGGGTTAGGACATAGCACAGCCCAGCCAGCATGATCGGCGGCATATCCGCATCTAGCCCGAACTTGATCGCTGCCTAAGTGAGGCTCCAGATCAACGACATGATGCTGAACAGACGAGATTGCGCATGCCGCTGCTGATCAGCGTAAGTTCTGCTCATCGATCAGGATGTGGTGGACTTCGATGCGCTCGGGCAATTCGATCAGCAGTTCGGCATCACGATCAAGATGATGTACTTTGTCCGGCTTACCTTTAGTGAAAGCGGCCATCGCCTCCATGTTCGGCCAATAGGAGATGGTAGTGAACCAAGTCTCGTCGTCCTGATCCTCGCGGAAAAGTTGCACGCCGAGCGCCACTTTTTGAAGTGGCGGAATGCCTTCTGTCCGTATGTAGGGTTCGTAGATGCCTGCGACGTCACGACGGGTGCGGCCGCGCCAGATGCGCGCAATGGTCGGCTTCGTGGCCATGAAGGTCTCCCTATATCGAAGTGTTGTTCATGTCCGCAATCGGTTCAGCGTGCGCGAAAGGAAATCGCGAACGAGCGGCAGGGCTTCGTCGAAATGCGTTTCGAGCCTCAGTCGAAGGCGATAGTGTGCCAGCGATCTGCCAGCGCCGGCATTAGCCGCCGAAACTGGAAGGACGAGCAACAATATCCGTCCACAGGAGCATCCTCTGGGCCCGCCTCGCAGATGAAGAGATTTCGATCGCCCACCCGGGCATGGCGATGTCGCGTCACGTCATTCTGCAGCTACCTAAACACGCTTGGGCAGTTCGGGTTCCGAAGATACTTATCGATCAGGCCACATCAGCATCAAATGAGCGACGGTCGTGTGGACCCCGCTCGCTTCAACGCGTTGCGCCAGGACCACGAGCATGCCCAACCGGCCGCCATTTTCGCATCCAGAGGAAGCCCACGAAGATTAGAAAAACGCCGGCTGAGATGACGCCTTGGTCGTCTCACGGAAGCTGTTGGCCAGCCTTGAGTCAGCGCTTATGAAGCTTTAGCTCGATCGTGGGTTTAGGTTCGGCATCTGTTTTGCCCGCCAGTTCCTCATCGATTCGGAGTTCATATCGGAGTTCACCGGCGTAGCCTGACGTCAGCGCGCGCTTGACGTCAAACGTCCAGCCACGTGTCCCGCCAGAAATCCGGCTCGGGACGTTCCCTGCTGTCCTTTGTGTGGCGTAGGTGTCCTTGGTCGTTCTTGGAACTGCCTTATTAGCCCCAGCGGCGGCTGTAGAACCGCCCTCCGGATCGGTTTTGCATCGCTTCGAGAATGACCTTGGAAGAGGCTGCCTACCTCTTCGAAGATATCCCGTCGAGATAACCCCCTGTTTTTCCGCCGCGAGCAACAACTGATCAGCAAGATCCATGATGGCTGCCGGGTCTTCGATGAAGGTCTCCGGGAGGTGTTCCGCGATCCAGTCGTTGAGAAAATCGATCCCACGTCTGCTATCTTGCGGCAAGTTCGGTTGTAGCAAAGGTTCCGGTCGCGGCTCCCTGCCTGCCCAACGGCCCAACAAAACCAGATCAGCGCACGCGCTATTGAACTGGCCTGCGTCAGGCTTGGCGCTAGGTCCAAACTAAGCGAAGACAAGATCCCCTTACTCGCATCCGACAGGCGCCGGAAGCTGCCGGTGTTGTGGTGATCTTTCCGCGCAACCAATGGGTGGTGGTTCGACCGATTCGTCGCCGGAACAATCAGGCGCTAGCGCACGGCTTGATCTTCGACGCGGCCGTGCGTCGCTCATTTGAGGTATTGATTAAAATTCCGTAATTTAGGCGTAGATGCTGTGTGGATATCCCCGCCGAACCCATTGCCAATCGAACTGGTGCGGGCACCTTGGCCGGCATGGTCGCGGAACATGTTGAAATGGTGCTATTCGAGCAGTCGCTCGGCGACGGCGACGGCATGCATCGGCCATTCGGCGATCGCGTCGCTGATGCCGCGGCGAAAACATCGGGAACTGTCTTGTTCGACGTTCGTATCTATGGTGACAATCACGTCCAACGGATGGCCGCTATCGGGTATGACGACGCTGGCACCGCAATAGTTTTGATGGAGAAGACCGGAGATCTGAGGTGCGCGTCGGTAAACGGCGAGACCGCTGTGTTGGTAGCGGAGCTGGCTGCCTGGGAATCATCTCCTCTCAGCGAGCATGCGCGTGTTGATTTCCGAGGGGCGGCAGCGATGCTATTGGCAAAGCTTCGCAGTTCCGGTCACTTCGGCCGATCCAGTTGATCATCTACACAGCGCTGCGTTCGTGGGGGGACGTTTGGTGTGGGCCCCCGTCTAGACGGACCAAGTGAGGGATGCTTTGGGCGTCGTGCAGCAGACGTTCGAGCCTGACAGTCGCAATCCTCCAGTGATTGGCAGCGATAATCGCCTTCGCAATGCGCAAAATATCGTCCCAGCAATCGTATCGCTTGTGAGCAGACCTGCGGCCGGCGCCAATGGGAAGAACCGCCCTGATCGTCGCGTGCGTGAGATAGAACTGCCCTGACGCGGAAGGCGAGGTCCGTGCGGCGTCCCGAAGCGCGACCAGAAGAAAAGCCGTTTTCAACGTGTCTGTGTTCGAATGGCCCGTCGGGCTCGTCCCGCCTCCGCTCGCACCGAAATCCGCATGCCCCGAACAAGGCCTATGCGGGATGAGCGGGTGGCATCCGCTTCACCTTCATCGCCGCGCGGTCTTCTTGGCGAGATCGGCATAAACTGCGGCACGTTGTCCGTCATGCTTTTCGATCAGAGCCAACATTTCCGCTCGCGTCATTTGCCCAAGCTTCATCAGAAATTCGAACTCGTGCTTTGGTACCGACGCCGCCAGGCGTTCGAGCTTCATCTTTCTGCTTTCACTTCTGCCAATCATTGTCGCCGACCATCTGGTCGCGGCTGGACAACCCCTACATTAAAACTGGATGGCAAATTTAAGTGCGTGTTCTTGAACGCAGCTGTCTTTATCGCATCCACGGGCAAGACGATCACCATTCGCGCCGTCCGTTCGGGTAAGAGTTGTTTTCCGGAGACGAAGAACATGATTGCCAGAAGACCTAGCAGCAAAACGGTGGCGAACACATTAGCGATAATCTCTCCAATTTGCACAGTGCTCTCCGGTACGGGGGGGTGGTGCCACCTCATTGTCATGGCGGACATATTACCGGGGCGGGTGTCGCAGTCCGCTAGCTTGTCCGCTCAAGTTGTTGCACGGCAGCGATGAAGGGCGAAGATTCCTAGTGGATCCGGCCGGTGGGTTCCTCCATGGCGGAAGTCCCCTGTTATCCGAGCTTCGCGTACTCTTGCTTGAAGTTAAGCCTACAACGCTCCACCGCCATCGATGGCGGTGGAGCGAGGGCAATCCAGGTTAGTCATAGACCTTCACAATTTTTCGGGTGCTCGGATCCACAAGAACCGTCCGGTTGTCGATCACGACGTAGCGGTATTTGACTTTCGGAACCTCGTGGAGCTCGACCGTATCCGGCACAGGCGTGCCGACGTTGAGTTCCACGCCCGGAAGCTTGACGGAAGCCAGCGGCTGCTTCTTCACGTATTCGCGCACTACGGTATCCTGCTCAGGTGTGATGACAACATCTTCGGCGGCCACTGCGCCAACGCCAGCAAACAGGACGAGCGCCGCCGCGGCGCTGGTGAGGTGCATTCTCATCATTTTCTCCTCTTGTAATCTGACGACAGCGGGACCTTCCGCCCGCCGCTGTTCCGAACTTACCGCTAGCGGCATGGTTCCCGTGCTCAGACTTCAGTCGCATAATGAATCGGACTAAAGACCCACAGCAAAAGCATCTGTCTTGGCCCTTCCAGCTGCGCGGAACTGGAAAGGGGCGGTCAGTGTTGCCCGGAACATCAGGTTTATAGAACTGTTAGCCAAGCGCGATGGTTGCTGCGCCAAACTTTGCGGTGGCGCTCACTTTGCTAATGCCGGACTGGTTCTTGGCTGACATAGTGGATCGGCACAGCTACGTCCCTTCCTGTGCTGATAGGACCCGCGTTGCCCCCTCGCGGGCTAGCGGGTCCTCAACTTGTTACTCACCACGCATTCCTCTTATGCGGCCCACTTTAGCCACCGAGGGCCACGAAAACTGGGAAGCCTCGCGGGGCAAGTATTTCGCGCTTTGGCTGTCAAGGCGGTATCCACAAATCCATCCCAGAAGAAGAACAGAGCCGCACCGAACGCAACCATATAGGTCGTGAGGGGTAAAAAGGCGGGAAAAAGTCGCTGTGGTAGGCTGGCTGCGAATTAGAGTGTTGGCAATTTCATTGTGCAATAGGTCATCTTTGGCTCTTACTCCCCCGATGACTGGAGTTTTGTTCGCTTCAGTCGCCTCCGCTCGCTCTAAATAGCTGGCCGCCATTGGCAGCCGCTGCCGGGATCAGCCGCGGCTGGAGCCGTCGGCCCTGATGTTCCCCTCCAATTTCGATTAATAACGGTCGCGCAAACGGTCCACGCATTTGCGTGCCCCTGCAGGGCTAAGGTCCGGGGGCTACCCGACTGAAGTCCCTGCCCCGCAACCGAGGCCTATCAAGCACGTTACGACCGCACCCTTTGGCGCCGCCCGTGGGCGGACCGCTTTGTTGTCCATGCGACTTGGAGGTGACGTTGTGAGATACCTAGAAGCGAGGCAGGCCGTGACCTTTGTCGAACGGCCAACAGTCCATGACGGTGCAAATCAAGCCGCCGCAAATGACAACAATACCCCTGCTCCTGATACCTCGTCAGCGCTTGACCTCCTCCTTTCTGCGGAGGACGACAATATTGAGGACCTCGTCAGACGAACGGAGAGACTGGGCCTTTTCGCTGTCGTAGTGATGGCAATTGGACTCTTCTTCGTGCCGGCACTGTTGGTTGCGTTGAGCATGGGGAAATAGCCCGGACAAGAACCGGAAGAATTACTTCCTTCATTCGCCTCAATAGGCGGTCACGAGCGAGCCAAGGCGGCAGGGACCATGCGGGTGGCGCCGAGGCCCAGGCCTTACCTCGGCACTCGCTTCTTGCCGGTCATTGAGCAGCTTGCTGACCGCACTTCGGTGGGCTCACGTAGCCGATGGCTGCGTAAAGACATCATCGACATTCTGGACCACATTAGAAGGCCCGCCACTGAGGAAGCAGTGACGGGCTCTTTTTGATGGCAGCTCGGTTGACGGGACATTACCGAGCGACACCCGACCGAACTGCACGTTAACGTCGCGCGATCAGCGGGCAGAGCTGGTGCAGGTCCCGGTCATAAGCGCCCGCGTTGCTCAGAACGTCGACGCAACGCTTCTTCATTCGCGCCACCTGAGTGTCGGACATCCGGGCCACCTTGCCGGTCAGACTTGGTCCGCTCAGACTCGGATAGCTGGGGTTCGGCGCGTTGACGAGGTTCGAAGGACTGGGATGAATGCGCTGCTAGCCAGAACCCTGGCGAAAGTTGTCACGAATGACTTCATGATACTCTCCTGTTTGCGTTGCCTCACCCCCAATATTGCTGTGCCATTTCGTTGGCGAACTGGCTTCCGATTTGCCAAAACCAGCCAGAAGATTTTCCACAAATAAGGGTGCATGCTCGCCGCAGCGGCCGCCTTTGGGCTTCAACCCAAGCGAAGGATCTTATGCGTCTCGGACTTGCCGATTTCGATCGGCTGTAGACAACGCCTCGCCCCGAGGGAAGCCGATCTGCGACTATCGCTTTCTGGCGACCACCAAGAAATTCTGAGCAAAGCGTGCTGGCACACCGGCTCTCCTGCATATCGCCTCAACAGGCCCGACCAACATTTCGCAAAGCCTTGGTAGCAGCCACCCCGGCCGCGGCAAAAACCCATAGCCGATGACCCGTTCGACAACAAACCCGTTGGCAACGAGCATGTGGCGAAATGCGTGGATGCTCAACGTACTGCGCACGACGCGCCCCCGAATTCGGTTCAGAAAGCGGCAGACCAGCCCCATTGGCGAGGCTGCGTTCATGTGGATGTTCGACACCAGCAACCCGCCGTCGTTCAAATGCTCATGAATGGCCGACAGTGCATCCCGCTTAAGAGTGTCTTCGGCGTTCAGGAAGAATCGAAAAGCCGTAACCACGTCGAATCTTCTGGAAAGGGGGGCCACCGTCAGATCGGCTTTCACCAGCTTGACGTTGCCCGGAACCCGCGCGCAAGCAAGCATGGATTGAGAGACGTCGACGCCAACGACCTCACCAAACAACGGTCCTGCAACAGTTGTAACGCGGCCCGTGCCGCACGCGAAGTCGAGGCAGCTGCGGCCCGGCCCGCCAAGAGGCCTGAGAATGCTTTCGACCAGCGGGCGTTCGATCCGCGACCACAAGGCAGCATAGTAGCCCGAACGGAAGGTTTTGGCGTAATCGGCGCCGTAGCCTGGGGTCTTATGGCTCGATCGGTAATTGCTATAAGCGCTCCCCTCGAATGACCGCTCGGTCATTACATCACCATCAGAATCGCCCATCACAGCAACCTCCATTCTGGGCTTGCCAATAGATTTCACTCGTCCTGATCGATCCTCATGCGTTCACACGACGCAAGCCTTACAAATAGTTATAGAAGGGGCCAGAATTCCGATTATGCCGAGAGGCGGGGGTCAATTCAGGCCGCCCGCATCTCGCCTCCGCTAATCCTGTTTTTCTGTCTTTGCTGGGCCGGCGTCACAAGTGCGCATAGGAGCTGGCCGCTGTACCACGCCGACCACTTTTATGCCTTTGCGACTTGCGGGCAGAAAGTCGAAAGGTGCGATTTCCGCCGGGTGATGCATGAAGCCTTCCCCTGAGGGGCCGTGAGCCCCCGCTAAGGCAAAAATGCTCGACCCCCGATGGAGCTCGCATCATTGGAACGGCGAGGCGGAAGTAGGCAGCGAGCATCCCGACGCATAGTCGCGTCAAGATGCCAGGCCCCCGACTTAGGATCGAACTAGATATAGCTACCTTGCCGCCGCAATTTCCCGCTCTTGAATCAGGGCATTGTACGGGGCAGCATCAAGGTGGCGACGAGGTGGCAATCATGGCCACCATCATCAAGCGCGTCACCGACGGCATTTGGTCAGCGGCAGCTGCTGAAGAGCCGGCGGCCTTTAGTCATTCAATTGGTAGAGACCGAAGCCCGCCACCTTTCGATAGCGGGCAATTCACACGGAGTAGTCCGAAGTGGGCCCGCCTCAATGGCGGGAGAAGCGGGCTCGGCCAAGGATGCGGGTTCTTGGCCAGCAGCGGAATGCTGCCGTCACAGGAACAAGCCGTTGAATATCGGGTTCCGCTTATACGCGAAAAAGGGCCCGCTGTCCGTTTGTATGCCGCCTCAACCTGCCGTGGATGGCGCTGCGCGCGCTTAAGGAAGCCGCCGAGGTTGTTGACATCTGCTCGATGAAAGGCGTAGGTGCGCAGCTCGCCCCCCGCGTCCAGGGTGCAGTTTTTTGCCGATAGAGGTACCAAATGGACGACAAATATACTAATGCTCGTGAACACTTCTTCGCCGCGATCCGCGCGCTAGCAGCCTCCTCGGAAAGCATTCAAACGAGAGTGATCGAAGCGAACGTAAACGTTCTGAATGTCACGATCGACGAATTCGACGGCGACCCCGAACTCAAAATCAAATTTGCAAAATTGCTTGACCTTGTGGCTATCGATCAAGACGATTTGGAGACGGTCGCTGTTGAGAACGCGGCGCACATGTCGGACTTCGAGGCCGTGAAAGTCGCTGATCTGATCTGCGATTTCTACTACGAGATCACCTGACCGAGGTGGCTGGTGGCCGCGCAGCACGCGGCCAAATCGCCGACTTCCCCATAGTTGCCAGTAATCGTTCTGCGAAGCCGCTGATCCAGAACGTACTGTGTGGCGGAACCCCGGCTGCGGGCCAGTTTGGGCAGCGCTGCCGGAGCGGGATAGTACGCGGTAAGAAATCTGAACAGGTGTTCCATTCCACGTGGCTTAGCGGGACGTTGAAAATCGACTAAAAAAGCCCGCTGTTCCGTGGCAGAGCAGCGGGCAGTTTCAGGAAGCGTGCTGGGATCAACCAGCAAAGGTCAACGAGCGACGAAAGGGTTGGTTGCTGTGCCCGCGACACAGTTAACCAAGCTCATGCTTCACAGCTTGGATGACATAGATCGTGCGGCAAGACATCGCCGGGCTGACAAATGGTGTTCGGGATTGTCGCTGTCATTGTCGTTGTAATGGTACCGGCGGCTATCGCCGCAGCTCTAGACTAGGTCAGCGCCAAAAAGGGTATCGGGGGAAAGGTCGTTGTATTGTGGATCCCGACAAGCCCCCGGTCAGCGCGAACGTTCCAATCCGTCGGCCGAACATATGACATCGCGACCAGCGGAGCGACGGCCAGGATAACCAAGCCAAGATCTACGCCACCCCAGAACCCATGCGGTTGCCATACGATCGCCACGCCCGAACCGCCGCATCTGTGTCGCTGTGCCGCGTCCCTGCGCTGGCGTGGTGCTAGCTCACCCACTCGGCACGCCACGTTCCGTGGATATCTGCAGGGTTACCTTCGTAGCCATGTGACGCGACTCCTCTTCGCAGCCTCAGAGCCCTATAGGTATCGGGGCGAAACATCATCTCGACAGCGCCTGGCGCCAGACTGTGGCCTCAGCGTTTGACTGAAGCGCTGGATTGAATCGCTGCGAGCTCCTGCTGTGAGCAGCAAACGGTCGGCCGTCTCGGGTCGGAAATGTCGAGTTTGTCCCAAGGAATTCGATAAATGCCCTTGCGGTGCCGCATCCGAACGAGGTCGAGGATGGCCGTGCCGATTGACGAGGCTGACAGGCGCTCGAACGCCGCGAAAATACCGACATGGTATTCGGTGACCACCCATTCGTCGCCATGTTCCTCGGCGACGATCTCTTCCAGATGACCGATACAATGACCCTCCCTTGAAAGTACGCGCCGGCCAGCCAGTTGGTCGAGATTTACGGTATGCATCGTCAAGCTCCCGGAATCTTGCCGATGATGTGGTCGCGAAGCCAGACCTGCCAGTCAAAGATGGCAGTCTTGCGCACATCAATATCGAACTCGATATGGAGGCCGATGTCGCGAGCCTTGCTCCATGCTACCCGATGAGGCTTGGCGTGCCGTTTGCCGCCCAGCTTGGCGGCCAGAATGGCCATCCAGCGTCCGGGAAGCAGTCCCAAGCGGCGCGCCAGCGCAATCGAGCCGATTTCGACGGCAATGACCCTTGGGGGCTTGCCTTGTCTCAGCTGGGCTACCATCCCGTCCACCTTGCCGATCTTGACCTGATTTCCATCGACAATCTGCTTGTCCAAAACATCTCGTATAAGATGCATCAACTGCCTCCCAATATCTGAAGCGGGATGGTGACAACCGCGAGGATGAAGCCAAGCGCAACAACAAACAGCACTGCCGCGTTGGAGATAACGCCGTTGCGATGCTGGCCCATGTAAGACTTGTCATTGAGCAAGAAGAGAAATGGCACGACCGTCAGCGGCAAACTGGCGGCCGTCAGGGCCATTGAAAAGATGGTGAGCTTGAGCGGATCAATGCCGAGTGCGATCGGAATAGCGGCCGCTAAGATCGTCACGGTATAGACCATGGTGAAGCCTGGATCCTCACGAGGCTTCCGGTCCTCACCCCAATTCCACCCAAACCCCTGCGCGACGAGGTATGCCTGCTGAAGGGCGATTTCGGCGGTGGCGCCGAAGCAGGCGATGCCGAGCGAGGCCACGAACAGCACAAAGCCCCAGAAACCGAACACCGGAGTCAGCATCAACGGCAATTGATGGTAATCGTCCACCTGGGTGATGCCGTTCGCTCCAAGCACCAACGCAGCGACGATAAGCACGCCCACGGAAATGGTCCCGCCGAAACTCATGCCGAGCCCGGCTATGGCGCGATTGGTGCCGAGATAGGTCTTGTCCCACTTATCCTCGATCGCTCCGGCGGAATAAAACATAAAGAGATATGGTGAGATCGAAGCACCAAGAATGCTTACCGCCGTGAACCAGTAAGTGGCCTTGTCGTGATGCGGCAAGGAGGGCACCGAACTGACGGCGACCCGCGTCCAGTCAGGCTTGAGGATAACCGCCGCTGCCACGAAGCAGAGCGTCACAAGGCCCAAAAGCGAAACGCCTTTCTCAATCAGGCCGAAAGTGCCTTTCCACAGCAAGAGCCACGCAACGAAGGCTACCGGCAGGGCCCACAATTGGAATCCTATCCCGGTGGCGAGTTCGGCAGCAATGCAGACCCCGCCGATCTCAGCAGACAGCACCAGGAAATTGACCAGAAACGTGCTGACCAAAGGCCAAAGGAACGCATTGAAGCCGAAGCGCTCGCGAATGCCGTCCGCTATCGTGTGCTTGCTGACGGCTGCGAAACGGCCGGCCATCTCCACAAGGAAAATAATGCAGATAGTGCCGAGGAGAATGGCCCAGATCAGCTGAAATTGGAACAATGCACCGGCCTGGGCTGCTGTTGCCAACGATCCGACCTCAAGGAAGCCGCCAACGCTGGTGACGACGCCGAGTGAGATTTCCAGAATTTTTTTCATGGATTTGTCGCTTGATCTGCCGGATTTGCCACCACCAACTTAGCAACGGCATTCCGAAAATCCTGACGGGCTTGCTCCACTTGCCCTTGGTTGCCGCTCTTGATGGCGTCTTCGGCCCGCCCGGCAGCGGCCGTAAGCTGCCGGGCCAATTGCTTGGAGGAGTCCGAAACGTCCGTCCTTTGCAGTTGGCGATCGAGATCAGCTAGCGTCTGCGCCAAAGACCGCAACGTGGCTTCCGCATAGTGGGAAGGCACGGCGCCGGCGATCCAATTGTCGATCACCATGATTGCTGAATTCGCGGCGGACTTCGAGGTCTGCGCCTGCTGTCCTGCAGCGTTGGATGAAGAGCAGGCAGCCAGACAGGCGAGCATCACTGCGCCCGGCAGAAGGCACAGTGTGATGTTGACGAACGATGCTGCGATGCGTGCCATTGGACGCGTAAAGCATTGCGCTTGAAAAGGTTCCGCAAAGCGATTTGGCTCTTACTCGCGTGACGGCTACGAGGGTTGCCGGCAAATGCTGCTGCTTAAATTTGCTGTTCTACCGTGATACGTTTGACCTTAGATGCCGTGCGGATCGCATTCCTTAGTCACGCAATGGGATCGTTCCTCCTCGAGATTTCCGGCTTCGTTGACCCATAGGTTTGAAAAGGTCCGACCCAAAACTCTGCACATACCCGATTGGCTTTTCCACCGCTACCACTGGAAAGGTTATCTATCCACGCGCCCGCGCGCAGCTTCGTCACCGATGAAAGAGCAGCACCATTTAGCCGAGTGGATCTGGATCCCTGGCGTTTTGACCTTTTCGGCGTTAGGGATTTTTCAGCAGCGACGTCTAAGCCTGAAACTGCTAACTCGCCCACTCCGTCCGCCATTTCAGGTCGATGCCCTGGGTCAGGACCTCGGCTTCGTAACCGTGTGAGGCGGCGGCTTTCGCAGCCTTGATGGCGGCCAACACGGCATCGCCGTTGGAATGGTATGGGTATTCCTTCCCGTCGTAACGGATCTTCCAGCGGTCCCCTTCTTTGAAAACATAATACTTCGCAGCCGCCATAGGTACTCCCAGCGAAGAAGCTTGAAACCTTGCTCATGCAGCAAAGCATGACGGTAACCTCTCTACAAGCCGGCAGCCGCCCTGACCGGAGGAGAGCGTCGATGCCCGCGCCAAAAGAAATCAATTCTGGAAAGCGCGCAGCTGTCATGGACGCGGCCGAATATTCATCAATGAGGAAAGGCTCTGGGCTGCTTGCTGCGCATATCTCGAAAAAGTCGACGCCAAACGAAGTTGCACGCCCCGACCATTTCGGACTTTGCATCGTCCTCGACATTGAACGAATAATCTGGGCCGAGTACATCAAGCGCGAACATCATCGCGCGAAACACTCATACTCGCGGACCCGTGCTTGCCCGTTGCGGTCATTCACAGCCATTCAAGACATGTTTTCCCTGGTCCGAGACCTTAGCGCTTCCAACTCGTCATCAGGGAACCCTTGCTTCCGTATAGGGGGTCTTTACGAGGACGGCCAACAGTTGGGATGGTCGCGACCGCATCATCGTGCTGATCCTTGGTGGTACATTCGTCGTAAGCGCCGAACCGGGGATATGCGCCTACCACCAAAAAATCATCGGATGAAGCGAGACATTGGTGCCCGGTCCCTGCCGGGAGAATCGCCACGTCGCCGGCCTTCACCGTCAGCGTCCGCCCCTTCTTACCGCCAAACCGGACCTTGGCCGTCCCGCGCGCAACCCCTAGGACCTCGTGTATTTGCGAATGGTAGTGGACGTAGTCATAGATGCCATTTCGCCAGCTATGGTCCCAACCGTTTGTTTTGAAAATCACCTCCATGACGGCGGCCGGATCAAGCCTCTCCGGCAGCTTCACCGCACCGCGATAAATAACAAGCGGCCAGGACGGATGATTGGGCACCAGCCCGTCGTCAACAAACCGGAACTCGTTCGATTTTCGCTGCCTCACGAAGGCGGCGACTTCGTCTTTGCTCGGTGTCGCGAAACCGGTGATGGACTCGATCGCCTTTTTGGTGGTTTGCAGGATGCTCATCAATGCGGTCTCCACCGGATAGATGCAAAAGCCTTTCAGTTTAACATGCTTCAAGGTCCACCGGTTCCGCCTGCTTGGCAGGCCTGGCTCCAGTTGCCATGCAGGATAAGTGCGAAATCTGGTGGATTTCCCGACAAAAACTTTTTGCGGTCGGCATGTTCAGCTCAGACGTCGCGTGCCGCTTAACGTCCGATGACCTGGCGAATAATCTTGTCGTCGGGATCGAAGTCCCCCAAATCCTCGAACGTGACTTCGGAGCGCTGCCCAATGCACTTCAGGCAGGTTTAGAGCTCGAACCGATGTCCGATGGGTCCGGTAGGGTTCCATTGTACGTTTTTAACCAACGAGTTGCCTGCCATTCGGGGTGTTGTAGATTTCTACGGGCGGCAACCCCTCAAGAAGCCGCGGTGGCCGACGTGGGACTGTGGCAAGCTTCACCGGCATTCCTCTCCCGCGTCGGTCATTCGGGCTCGATTGCGAAGGCAACCTGCGCGGTGGTCTTGCGGTCCTGCCCGTCGTCAGGCGCGCAGGACCGCTTTTTTTCGACAACGGGTGCGCCATTGCCACGCCCGATCAATGCGTTAAGCCGCCTCTGAGGACACCGCTGAGTTGCCGTCATAATGCCGGCATGGTTACGGACGTTCATGCCGCCCGCCGGTGAATTTCAACCCATGCCTTCCAGCTGCTTCCTCGATCGAAAGCGCGCGCATCTGCGACAAAAGATCGAAGTTTAACCTAAACGGCGACCGTCATTGCTGGTTCCTTGAAGCTGGAAATCGAGCATCCAATATCTTGCGGATGGCGCCGCGAGCGAACCCGACCCATTCTGGGTGTTGGCTTTCTCGCTGCCGCGATGGCAAAATTAAGTGGAGGAACGTATGGCAGACATTTTTGAACCGCCGCTGCTGGTCGACGACACATCTTTCGGCAAGAGGTCGATCCGTGATGCGATGGACGCGATCGAGTTCCTCGAAGAGTGGCCTTTTGAAAAGCGGAGCAAGTTGCATGCATGCGCTTGCGAGGCCTGCTGCGCCGCATATGATGGCCGCTGTGAGGCCAAAGCGGCTCGGGAAGCCTTCATTGCGTGGGCACGCTGGGCGGGCATAATCGCCAGTGGAGCGGCGATGTTCGAAGGTAAGGAACGGGCAGGCGTCGTCGAATTGCTCTGAGGAAGCCTTCGCCGTCGAAAAGCAATTCCTATTTTGGCGTCGGCTGGGTATCCGGCTGCTGCACATGGCCTTTAGCGGTGATCTCTTTCGATGCCGATAGGTGAGGCTCTGCTTCAAACATGGCGCCGCGGTCTCAAGCCTGTGGACGGATCTAGCACCGTCGATGCAACGCGCTAGTGCCGGCCCAGAATTTGCAACTCAATCTTCACGGCCTGAAGGGGGGAGTTGTTCAGCGGCGTCTACATATCTCGCGATCGACTAGCCGCGTTGCGTGCGGGCACGCCTGATCCCATCCGGTGGATCGTCATAGACAATCATGGAATTCCGGACTGGGCGCGCGAGGGAGAAGTTCACACCACCGGAGCTCCGTTCAGGACTCGCCTGCCCCAAGAAGCCAGCGAGTACCGGCGATCCACGCAGGGTTGGCCGTTCAAGTCGCAAACGAGAGTCGCTACGAAGAAGGCTATCGGAAATGAAATCAGCATTGGGTGGATCGGATGGCTGCAATGCTTACCGTGCTACGCGGATTGCTGGTCATGCGGCGTCTCCACAGCATGGCACACGCCATGCAAACCGGTTGCATGATCCAAAGTGCGTGCAGCCTAAACCGAACCTGGCGGCGGTGGTGCCCACTGGACTGCTGCTGTCGTTGATCGTGGTGCTCATCCTTCTGTTCACCGGTTGGATGGGTTGGGAAATGGTTACCCGAGCGTCGCGTAGGTGTCGCTGACGACGGCTCAGGTGAGGTGCACTGATCGGCCAGCGCCACCGCGATCTCGAGACACTCAATCGTGGCGGCGCAGAGTAGCGCCGAAGAGCCTTCGCCTTGGCGAAATACCAAGTTCTTCAAAGCCGGGTATCTGTTGCGATGACATGTTGTCGATCTGAATCAGTTCCACTTGATTCGGTGTGACGGATGAACTCGCAAGCATTTGCGCCGTCGATACCAATACGTGCCAAGCAGCAAATGGCACTGGAACGAGAATGGGTGTAAGGCCGGCTGGGTGTGCAACGGTTCTGAGAAGTTCCTTATAGAAGTAGACGCCAGGACCGCCGCATTGATCGCACGCGTTTCCGACTCTGCAACGCTCCTACGGTCGCCTCTGCCACATCGTCCACATAAGCCGGTCGCAATCTTTGGCCGTGACCGAACATCGGATAGCAGTGTGCGCGAAGGCAAGCAGCTTGTTTTCGAGAAGCTTCAGAAGAATGCTGCCGACGACCGCAGCTTTTCTGAACCTGCTCAAAGCTCCAGAAAATCGTGGGCAATTGTGTTCCGCTCCTCGTCACGGAAGGCGGCCCTGAGATGCTGCAGGTTGAATGGGCTCGCGCGCAGCAGGCTCTCGAGGCCGCCAACGTGCTGGAAGATGTCAACGAGAAGCGACGGCGCTTGGCGGCGCGACAGAACCTTCCGTAGGCCACTTGGGGGTCCGCTGCTTTGAGCTTGCGCAAATATCGGCTATTCATTGGACCTTGAAGCTAAATCCGTGTTCCGCCACCAGACAGATCATGGATGTGTTGGGTCACGATGAGATCGATCACGCGGGCGGAAAGCAGTCGACGCGCACATGCCTGATTGGCCTGCCACCGGAGATCGCCTCTGCCGCGCGCGCTATTCCCTGAGCATCGATGCCATAGTGCCGATAAAGATGGGCGATAGTGCCGGTCTGCCCGAAATGCTCAACGCCAAGCGGTCGAACGCGGTGACCCGCGACAGATCCCATCCAAGCAAGTGTCACCGGATGACCGTCAACGACTGTGATCAGCGTGCAGTTCGTAGGCACCTGGTCCAAGAGTCTCTCGACATGGCTTCTTGCGTGAATAACGCCACGTTCTCGCGCAAGTAGGGCCGCGGTCCAGCCGGCGTTGAGCCGGTCGGCCGAGGTGACAGCAAGCAGCCCGACATCTCGCCTGTCCTCGCCCATCAAGCCAACTGCCTCAATGGCTTCGGGAGCAACGGCCCCGGTGTAAATCACCACGACTTCCGAGTTCGGACCAGGCTCGCGCATCCAGTAGCCGCCGTTGACGATATGCCGGGAAAGCTCCGGCCCGATCTCGCGGCTCGGCTGTTCGATCGAGCGCGTAGACAGCCTGCAATAGACAGAGCCGCCAACGGCGTCCCGTAGCCAGGTGGTCTCATCGGGCTCGGCATCTCCCGAGCGCTGAACATAGTCAAACGAGAACCGCATGATCGTCGCCAGCTCGTCGACGAAGGCGGGCTCGAAAGTGGCCAGACCATCCTGCGCCATACCGATGAGCGGCGTTGCTATCGACTGGTGGGCGCCGCCTTCCGGCGCCAGCGTCACGCCTGAGGGTGTCGCGGCCACGATGAAGCGAGCGTCCTGGTAGCAGGCGTAGTTCAACGCATCGAGCCCGCGCTCGATGAATGGGTCATAGAGCGTTCCAACCGGCAACAGACGTTCGCCGAAGACCGAGTGTGAAAGGCCGAGCGCCGAAAGCAGGATGAAGAGATTCATTTCGGCAATGCCGAGTTCGATGTGTTGTCCCTTGGGTGAGAAATCCCAGTTGAAAGTCGATGGAATTCGTTCCTTGCGAAAGAGATCGGCCATCTCGTTGCGCGCAAACAGCCCAAGGCGGTTTACCCAGGCGCCAAGATTGGTCGAGACGGTGACGTCCGGCGACGTCGTAACGATGCGCCTCGCGAATTCGTCCTCCCGCTTGCTGATCTCATGCATCAGCAAGCCGAAACCCTGCTGGGTCGACATTTGCGGTTGCAGAGGCACATTTAGGACGGCAGGCACATCGATATGGACCGATGTGTAGCGTCTTCTGCCTTTGGCATTGAAGGGGGCGTTGCGGACAAAATCAGAGATATCCGACACTTGCGAAAGACCTTCGTAAGGTTCCCACTCCCTGCCCGCCCTGACGCCGTGTGCAGCGCGCAACTCGTCAATCTGGGCCTTGGTCATCAGCCCGGCATGATTGTCCTTGTGGCCGGCCAGCGGCAAACCAAAGCCCTTGACGGTGTAGGCGATGAAGCAAACCGGTCGATCATGCGTGCGCGCGTTGGCGAAGGCCTCGACCAGTGTCGGCAAGTCGTGACCACCTAGATTGGTCATCAGCCGAGCCAACTCTTCGTCGCTGCGGCTCTCTATGAGCTTGGATACCGCACCCTGGTCGCCGATATCGTCAAGCAGGCGTTTTCGCCACGCCGCGCCGCCTTGATACGTCAGCGCGGAATAGAGCTGGTTAGGACAATGATCCAGCCATTGTTTGAGCGTCGCGCCGCCCGCCTCTGAGAAAGCCGCTTCCAGCAAGTGGCCGTATTTGACCAGGACCACGTCCCAGCCGAAGTTCCTGAACAGCGACTCGAACCGTTCCCACAGGCCTTCGCGCACGACCGCGTCGAGGCTTTGCCGGTTGTAGTCCACGATCCACCATGTGTTGCGAAGGCCATGCTTCCACCCCTCCAGAAGCGCCTCGAAAATATTGCCCTCGTCCATCTCGGCGTCGCCGATCAGGGCGACCATCTTTCCAACCGGCAGTTGCGCGCCCAATCCCTTGGCGTGAAGATAATCCTGCACAATCGACGCAAACAGCGTCTGGGCAACGCCCAGGCCAACGGAACCGGTCGAGAAGTCGACGTCGTCGGCATCCTTTGTCCGCGAGGGATAGGATTGGGCCCCTTTGTAGCCGCGAAAATTCTCCAGCTTTTCGCGGCTCTGATTGCCGAAAAGATACTGGATGGCGTGAAACACAGGACTGGCGTGCGGCTTGACCGCAACCCTGTCCTGCGGCCGAAGAACCGCGAAGTAGAGAACCGTCATAATCGTCGCCAGCGAAGCGGACGATGACTGGTGGCCGCCGACCTTCAGCCCGTCTTCGTTGGGCCGGATGTGATTGGCGTTGTGGATCATCCAGGTGGAGAGCCACAGCACCTTTTTCTCCAGCGCCGCCAGCAATTTGAGCTGTTGTGTGTCCATCTTCGCCGCCCTCATTTGACGGACCCGACCATAGACCACCACCAAAAGCGATTTTGGCCAATTTGCGCTGTAAAATGCCACACGATTGGCTATATCAGCGAACCTTGCCGGCTCTGGAGACCAAAAATGTCAAGCATGGCTCTCGATGATATTGACCGCAAGATCCTGACAGTCTTGCAATCCAACGCGCATGCGACAAGCGAGCAACTGAGCGAGGCGGTGGGATTGTCACCGTCCCCCTGTGCCCGCAGGGTCCGCAATCTGGAAGCGGCCGGTGTCATTACAAGCTATGTCGCGATCGTCGATCAGTTGAAAGTCGGATTGCCCATCAGCGTATTCGCCTCGATCAAGCTCGAGCGGCAGCGCGAAGAGGAACTCGACCGTTTCGCGAAGGCCGTCCAACGCTGGCCGGAAATCGTCGAGTGCTACCTGATGACAGGACAGCGTGACTATCTGTTGCGCATTGTCGTAAAGGACCTGCAGGCCTATGAGGCCTTTCTGAAGCGCACCCTCACCCGGCTCGAAGGGGTCGCTTCGATAGAATCGAGCTTTGCCTTGGGGCAAGTGAAGCACGCGCAACCGCTGCCTATCGAGTAGACCCTTGACGTGCGCTTTGGCGGCGTCCCTGGATCAGGGCTTCTCTTTCTTGGCTTTCGCAAAGCCGCGATCGGTCGCGATGAACCGCTCAAGCATCGGCGCGATCAGACGCAAAGGATCAGCAGAGGGTTGCCCCACCTCGCGCCCGAGAATCTCTGCATATCTCACCAGGTCGCGATGCAGCGGAGCCGGCAACTCCACCGTGATCTTGACCGGCCTGTCGTCGGTGATCGCAGCCAGTTTCAACTTGGCCATTCTTCAGCCTCCGTAAGGTTCAAGCACAAGGTCGCGGGTGACGAGGACGCGAACCGGGAATCCCGGTCTGATCGCAAGCGTTGGCGCGATGTCGAGCTGGCGCTGGACGATCTGCTGGCCGACCCGACTGACGCTGTCGGAGGCGCCGTCTCGCAGCGCGCGCGCAATTTCGCTTTCCTGGCCGGACGAGCCCGCCTGCGCGCCGACGCTCAGGAGCGTCGACAGCGTCGCTGCCTTGAACAGCTCTCCCCAATGGTAGTCGACACCATCCTCTAGACCGGCATAGCCCTGCGGATCCGTGCCGGGCTGCCGTTCCAGAACGATGGAGTGTCCATCGGGAAAAATCAGCCGGTTCCAGACAAGCAGCACGCGGCGTTGCCCGAACCCAACCCCGTTGTCGTACTGGCCTACAATGCGTGTTCCCTGTGGAATGAGCAGCGCCCGGCCGGTCGGGCTGTCATAGACATTCTCCGTTACCTGGGCGCTGATTTGGCCGGGCAGATCCGAGCGGATGCCTGTGACGAGCGCAGCCGGGATTACAGCGCCGGCCTGGAGCACATAAGGTGACGCCGGGGGCATGACGCGATCGGGAGCCACGGTCTGGCGATCCGCCGCGGTGTTGAGGAAAGCGGATTGGCGGTCCTGCGCATTCGGCTGGCCGGCCTGCCCGGCGGGCTCGCCGAGGTTTGGCATGGCAAGCGATCCAGATGTATCGGCGATCGTTGCGCTTCCTTGTCCTTCCTGGAAGAAGACATGCGACGTTCTGGCCGCCTCCTCTTCTGTCACCCGGCGCTGCTCTGCCTCGTCCACCGCGGGGGTCGCGATCATCGGTGACTGTCCCTTGTTTTGCGCATCGAGGATCGGCCTGCCGAGATCGCCAGGCAGCGGCGGCCCGAGGATCGGGCCGGAATAGTCGCGCGGCAAGCTTGCCAACCCATCGGCGGGCTGACGATTTGACGTCGAAATCAGCTCGTCGCCTTGTTTGCTCGTGTCGCCGTCCCGCAGAGCGTACACCAGCGCAACGCCAATGCTGAGCGAGGTGGCCAAGCCTATACTGGCGAGCACCTTGCGCGACAGGCGGGTCACGCGCGGCGGGTCGGCGCGAAGCCGCATCGGTTCGGCGGCAACATCGCTATCGGTCATGGCTGCTCCCCTCCGCCTGTTTTTGCGCCGGCCGTTCCAACGCGGCCGACGCTCGGCATTTGCCGCAGCCGGCCCTGTGCTCGTCCGTCGAGTCGGACAATCCTTACCGTCTGCTGCCGCTTGCCGCTGCCAAGACGCAGTTCGGCCGCGCCGAAGAGGCGGTCGACGATCAGGATGTTCTGGTAGACGCGGCTGTTGGCGATCTCGGCTTCGCCGTCCGGGCCGATGACGAAGATCGGCGGCATCTCGCCTTGCACGATTCCACGCGGAAACGCGACATAAACCTTGCGGCCATCGTCAAAGACGCTGACGGGCTTCCAGGGTGGCGCATCGCCTGTCAGGCCGTAGCGGTAATTGCGCGCGGCCATGTCGGGTATCAACGGCGTCGTCGGGATGGCTTGTCGCGAACCGGCCCGCGGCGCCGGGTAGGACCATGCGACGGCGGGCATGTAGGTCTTGGCCCCCGCGCGCAGTTCGAGCATATAGCTGCGCCGATCCGTGGCGATGACGAGATTGGTCTTGATGTCGGCCCGCGAGGGTTTCACCAGGACATGCACGCGCCGGGTAATGCCCGATCCGCTTTCGGTGTCACCGATGATCCAGCGCGCCGTATCCCCTGCCGCGATCGGACCCTCGCCTGCAAGGCTCTCGCCGGGCTCGAGAGCTATGTCGGTTATCTGACCGGGTGAGGCATAGACCTGATAGAGCGCGCCCTCGCTCCAGGGATAGATCTGGATGGCGTTGTAGTAGCCCTTCCGGCGCGGCTCTACACGCGCTACGGCATTGGCGTTCTCCACCCGCGCGGTCGGTGTGTTGCCGGCGCCACCGCCGCGCGCGGGAGCCCAGGCCGGGGGCATGAGCAGCGGCCTTGGTCGTTCTTCGCGTGCGATCTTCGGCAGAGCGGCCAAGGGCGGCACATAGGGATCGTAGCGGATGTTCGGCGGCTTTGTTGGCGTCGCGGCGCACCCTGCGAGGAATGCTGCTGCCGACACCAGCGCGGTCGACAGCAGGTATCCTCTGAGTGAAGGGACAGCGACAACACGCAATCTGAGGCTCATTGGCTCATCTCCCGCGACCAGTTGATGGCGTTGACGTAGATTCCGAGCGGATTGGCGCGAAGCCGTTCCGCGTCGCTCGGCGGCTGCATGACGATTGTCAGGATTCCGGTCCAGCGCTCCGTTCCCGAGAGCTGCCCATGGTCGTAGTGCCGCTCGATCCAGGCGACACGAAACGAATCCGGCGAGGCGCGGATGACCGACGACACCTCTACCGAAACCTGCTGCTTGCCGACCTTGGAGAACGGATCGTTGGCGCGAGCGTAGTCGTTGAGCGCGGCGGCACCCTGGTCGGTGGTCCATTCGTAGGCACGCAGCCAGTCCTGGCGCACGATGATCGCATCAGAAGGGATGGAGCGCACCTGTTCGACGAAACGGGCGAGATGCCACGCAATCTGAGGATCGGTCGGCTTGTAGCCGGCGATCGCGGGCGCGGTCGCCTGCGCCTGTCCCAGCGCATCGACCTGCACCACCCAGGGCACGACAGTGCCACGCGCCGACAGCCAGACAAGGGCGGCGGCGAGGCCGGTCGACAGGATCAGCGACCCGAAAGCCATGGCACGCCAGTTCCTTGCCTGAACGCGCGCGGAACCGATGCGCTCATCCCAGATTTGGGCTGCCTTCTGATAAGGCGTTTCCGGTCGAGGGATCTTGCCGTAGTGAACGGCTGGGCGCCGAAAGACATTCATTGGTTATTCGCCTTCAGAAAGAGAAATTGAAGCGCCGCCGCCGTGGCTGTCGCCGCCCCGCACGGCATGGGCGGCAGTCTGGGCGCCGTGTGACAGACGCTGGGATCGCTGCAGGCGTTTGGCCCATTCGGGCTGGGTGCCGGATGGATTGCCGACCCAGGAAGAAGGAACCGTAGGCGGCGAAGCGGCATTGCCAACCGTACCCATGGTTGAAGATCCACCAGTGATCCCGGCCGCCGAACTGGCGCCGGCGGTGAAGCTCGCCTTGAATGACTGGCCGGCGCGTGCCGCGGCGCGCTTGAGTGGTGAAACGGCAGCGGAGGCGCCGGCGCTTGCGATGCCGCCCGCGCCGGAGGCGAGGCCGGCGGCGCCGGCCTGGCCGGCCGCCGCGAGCATGAAAGCCGCCGAGCCGCCACCGGCGAGCGCGGGCGCGCCGCGCGCTGCCGACGCCGCTCCCGACAACGCTGACGCCCCGCCCCGCGCCGCCAGACCGGCTGCGCCGAACCCGGCAAGCGTCATGCCACCCGCTGCAAGACCGGTGGCGACGGCCGCGCCGGCGCCGAGCTGCGGTCCGCCTGAGACAATGCCGTTCGCGATCCCGGGGCCGAATATGCCGAGGCCAAGCAACGACAGCGCCGCCAGAACAATCGCCATGGCTTGATCGATGGTCGGGCTCTCGCCGCCAAAGCCTTGGGTAAATTCCCCAAACAGCGTCGAGCCGATACCGATGACGACGGCCAGCACCAGCACCTTGATACCGGACGAGATGACGTTGCCAAGCACCCGCTCGGCCATGAAGGCCGTCTTGCCGAAGAGACCAAACGGGATGAGGACGAAGCCAGCCAGCGTCGACAGCTTGAATTCGATCAGCGTGACGAAAAGCTGCACGGACAGGATGAAGAAGGCGAGCAGCACCAGCGCCCAGGCGAAGAGCAGGCAGGCGATCTGGATGAAATTCTCGAAGAAGGAGACATAGCCCATCAGGCCCGAGATGGCTTCGAGCAACGGCCGCCCGGCATCGAGGCCGGTTTGCGCCACCTTGCCGGGCCGCAGCAGGTCCTCGACCGTGAAGGAGGTGCCGCTGGCTTTCAGGCCAAGACCTGAGAAACTTTCAAAAACGATGCGCGCCAGGCTGTTCCAGTTGGAAATCAGATAGGCGAAGACACCGACGAAAAGCGTCTTCTTGATGAGCCGGGCCAGAATGTCGTCATCGGCGCCCCAGCTCCAGAAAAGCGCGGCAAGCGTCACGTCGATGACGATGAGCGTGGTAGCGACGAAGGCGACTTCGCCGCCGAGCAGGCCGAAGCCGCTGTCGATATAGCGCGTGAACGTAGCGAGGAACTGGTCAATGACGCCGGTGTTGCCCATGTCTATCGTTTCCCTTGGCCACTCGAACCTGGGGCGCCCAATGCCTGGCCCGCCGACGGTGATCTGAAGCCGAGGAAGCGATCACGTTGCGCGGCCCACAGGCGCGAACAATCCTTGTCAAGGAGCGCGGCCTCGCCAAGGCTCTGGCAGTGGCGAAGGCCTTCACGCAGCGCACTTGGCGCCAGCGTGACCGGGGCCGGCGAACCAGAACCGTCCGGCGTTTGCCTGTCGCGGGTCATTTCGAGCGGGGCAGCCGCGATCGCCGCCGCGACGAAGACGACGGCGCCCAGGCGAAGGAGTATCTTGCCATCCACGTCGCGCAACCTCAGCGGTTGAACATCGCGCCATTGCCGGCCTGGTAGCCGGATCCGGCGCGCAAAAAGCGACGACGCTGCTCGCGTCCCTGTTCGGCGGCCGCGGAGCGTTCCGCTTCGCTCAACGCCGCGGCGCGGCCGTTGGCGGCGACAACAGCCGTCAGGTCAGCGAGCTGCTGGGCCTGCAGCGCCAGAAGCTGATTGCCGGCTTGCGTCGCCTGCAGCGCGCCCGTCGCCGATTGGCTGGCTCCGACCAGCGACGACATCTGCACGCGGTTGGTGTCGATGTTTGCGACGGCTCCCGCCTGCACACGCATGGCGTCCTGAAGACCACCGACTGTATTTTGCCATCGCGAGCGCGCGTCCGCGACAAGCTGCTGCTCCGGCGCGGACAGAGAAACCTTCCCGTATTTCTCCTGGAACATCCTGTCGACCTGCTCGACATTGAAGGCGATGTTCTGCGCCTGGTTGAGCAGCTGTTGCGTGCGTTGTACCGATTGCTGCAGCGCCTGCAGTGAAGAGAAGGGCAAGCTCGCGAGATTGCGGCCCTGGTTGATCAGCATCTGCGCCTGGTTCTGCAGCGAGGTGATCTGGTTCGTCACCTGCTGAAGCGACCGCGCGGCCGTCAGAACGTTCTGGGCGTAGTTGGAAGGATCGAAAACGATGAACGCCTGGGCTGGCGTTGTCAGCAGCACCGGTGCGATCGCGAGCGGCGCGCAGAGCATGGCGCCAAGGGCAAGAGAGCGCGCGCGCAAACGATAAGTATTCATGACTGAGACTCCTTTTGCGTTTGTAGGTTCAGGTTAGAAAGCCCGGCAATGAGGTCAGCGGCCCAGCCAACGTCTCGGGCGCGCAGCCAGGCCGGCAGGAAGTCGTCGCGACCATGTTCGGCCACGATGCTGGCGATCAGGGCCTGATCCGCCTTGGAGGATGCAGCGCAAAGCGCGAGGCCGATTTCGGAGAGGCCCAGTTCGAACAGCCGATTGCCGCGCCGCGACTGGCAGTAATAGTCGCGCTTGGGCGTCGCGCGCGCCAGGATTTCTATCTGGCGATCGTTGAGACCGAAGCGGCGATAGATATCCGTGATCTGCGGCTCGATCGCGCGCTCGTTCGGCAGCAACAGCCTGGTCGGACAACTTTCGATGATCGCCGGCGCGATGTTCGAACTGTCGATGTCGGACAGCGACTGGGTGGCGAAGACGACGCTGGCGTTCTTCTTGCGCAACGTCTTCAGCCATTCGCGCAATTGACCGGCGAACCCCGCATCGTCGAGGGCAAGCCAGCCTTCGTCGATGATGAGCAGCGTCGGACGGCCGTCGAGCCGGTCGCCTATGCGATGGAACAGGTAGGAGAGCACGGCTGGTGCGGCTTGCGTGCCGATGAGGCCCTCGATTTCGAACGCCTGCACGGATGCGTGTCCGAGATGTTCGGTCTCGGCGTCAAGCAGCCGGCCGTAAGGGCCGCCAACACAATAGGGGCGCAGCGCCTGCTTCAGCTCATTGGCCTGCAACAGCACGCTAACGCCAGTGAGGGTGCGTTCCTCGACCGGCGCCGACGCAAGCGATGTCAGCGCGGCCCAGATATGCTCCTTGGCATCTGGATTAATCTGGAGGCCCTGGCGTGTGAGCATCGCGACGATCCAGTCGGCGGCCCAGGCGCGCTCATATGTGTCGTGAATGCGGGCCAGCGGCTGCAGCGAAACGGATGCCTCCACGCTCTCGGCAAGCCCGCCACCCAGATCGTGCCAGTCACCGCGCATAGCGAGCGCGGCGGCGCGGATCGAACCGCCGAAGTCGAAGGCGAAAACCTGGGCCTTGTCGTAGCGGCGGAACTGCAGGGCCATCAGCGCGAGCAGCACCGACTTGCCGGCGCCTGTAGGGCCAACGACCAGGGTATGGCCGACATCGCCGACATGCAGGACCAACCGGAATGGGGTCGAGCCTTCTGTCTTGCCGTAAAGCAAGGGAGGACTGACCAGATGCTCGTCCCGTTCCGGCCCCGCCCACACGGCAGAGAGTGGGACCATGTGAGCAAGATTGAGCGTTGAGACGGGAGGCTGGCGGACGTTGGCATAGGCGTGCCCGGGCAAGGAGCCGAGCCAGGCCTCGACGGCGTTGACAGTCTCGATGATTGTCGTGAAGTCGCGACCCTGGATGACTTTCTCGACAAGCCGCAATTTCTCGTCAGCCACGCGCGGGTCGGCATCCCATACAGCGACGGTCGCGGTGACATAGGCCATGCCCGACATGTCGGCGCCGAGTTCCTGCAGCGCCTCGTCGGCGTCCGCCGCCTTGTTGGCGGCGTCGGTGTCGACGAGCACGGACGTCTCGTTGGTCATCACCTCCTTGAGGATCGAGGCAATGCTCTTGCGCTTGGCAAACCACTGGCGCCGGATCCTGGTCAGGAGCCTGGCGGCATCGGTCTTGTCGAGCAGGATCGCCCGCGTCGCCCAGCGGTACGGGAAGGCGAGCCGATTGAGATCGTCAAGCAGGCCGGGCGTTGTCGCGGTCGGGAAGCCGACGATGGTCAGCACGCGAAGATGCTGGTGGCCAAGGCGTGGCTCGAGGCCGCCCGTCAGCACCTCATCGGCCACGAGCGCATCGAGGTAGATCGGCGTCTCGGGAACCCGCAACCGGTGGCGTTTGGTCGAGACCGTCGAATGCAGATAGGTCAGCGTTTGTCCGTCATCGAGCCACTGGCATTCAGGCATGAATCCGTCGAGCAGGGACAGCACGCGCTCTGTCCGGTCGACAAAGGCGCGCAGGATCGCGCGAGGATCCACGCTTGATTGCTCGCGACCTTCGTAAAGCCATCCTTCGGCACGCGCCGCGTCTTCAGGCGGCGGCAGGAAAAGCAAGGTTAGAAAGTAGCTCGAGACGAAATGAACCCCCGCTTCTTCGAAATCGGCTTTGCGCTCGGCGTCGAGCAGGCCGGAGGCGGCGTCGGGAAACTGGGTCTCGGGATACGTCGCGGCTTCATGGCGCTGCGCCTCGACGAAGATGCTCCAGCCCGAGCCGAGGCGACGAAAGGCATTGTTGATGCGCGAGGCCACCGCAACCAGTTCGGCTGCAACGGCGGAATCGAGATCGGGGCCACGAAACGTCGCGGTGCGCTGGAAGCTGCCGTCCTTGTTGAGCACGACACCGGGCGCGACAAGGGCGACCCAAGGCAGATAATCGGCCAGGCCGCTGGCGGTCCGACGATATTCGGCAAGGTTCATCATGCCGAGACCCTCAAACCGAAAGATGTGCGGGCAGCCGCAGGTGCCGGCGCCCGACTTCGAAAAACAGCGGATCGCGCCTGGCGGCCCAGACCGCCGTGAAATGGCCGAGCGCCCAGATGATGAGACCGACCAGCCAGAGCCTCAGCCCAAGGCCGACCGCACCGGCAAGCGTGCCGTTCAGGATCGCGATGGCGCGTGGCGCGCCGCCAAGCAGGATGTGCTCGGTCAGCGCCCGGTGAACGGGGACCGTCCAGCCCGGCACGGCATCGAGTTGTTCGAAAGCCGTTGCCATCAGATCAACGCCCCGCCACCGAAAGAAAAGAACGACAGAAAGAAGCTCGATGCGGCAAAGGCGATCGAGAGGCCAAAGACGATCTGGATCAGCCGCCTAAAGCCGCCAGAGGAGTCGCCAAACGCCAGCGTCAGGCCCGTGACGATGATGATGATGACGGCGATGATCTTGGAGACCGGCCCTTCGATCGATTGCAGGATCTTCTCGAGCGGCTGTTCCCACGGCATCGACGAGCCTGACGCATGGGCTACCGGCGCGATCATGAAGCTGACGGCAAGGGTGATCCCGGCCGTGGTCGCGAGGTTGCGGGATGCGCGCGCAAGTGTGCGGATCATGAGTTCTCTCCTGTGTTGTTCAAGGTGGCTTCAACGGTGCAGTAGTCGCCATCAGGACCGAGCCCCTCGACGCGCGTGAGTTCGGCCAGCCGCCGTGCGGAACCCCGTCCGGCAAGGACTGCGACAAGGTCGATCGTGTCGGCAATCAGCGCGCGTGGGACGGTGACGACGGCTTCCTGGATAAGCTGTTCCAGCCGGCGGAGCGCGCCGATCCCGGAACCGGCATGCAAGGTGCCGATACCGCCGGGGTGCCCGGTGCCCCAGGCCTTGAGCAGGTCGAGCGCCTCGGCGCCGCGCACCTCGCCGATGGGGATGCGGTCGGGCCGCAGGCGCAACGAGGAGCGAACCAGATCGGAGAGCGTGGCGACGCCATCCTTGGTGCGCATTGCGACAAGGTTGGGAGCGGCGCATTGCAGTTCGCGGGTGTCCTCGATGATGACGACCCGGTCCGTTCCCTTCGCCACCTCGGCGAGCAGCGCGTTGGTCAGCGTCGTCTTGCCGGTCGAGGTGCCGCCTGCAACGAGGATGTTTGCGCGGCCAGCAACGGCGGCGCGCAGGATTGCGGCCTGGCTGCGGGTCATGACGCATGTCGCGACATAGTCATCGAGCGTGAACACGGCGACCGCGGGTTTGCGGATCGCGAAGGCAGGTGCTGCGACGACCGGCGGCAACAAGCCTTCGAAACGCTCGCCGGTTTCCGGCAACTCCGCCGAGACCCGGGGGGAACGGGGATGCACTTCGGCGCCGACATGATGCGCGACGAGCCGCACGATCCGCTCACCATCGGCAGGCGTCAGCGTTTCCCCCGTATCGGCGAGGCCTTGGGAAAGCCTGTCCACCCAGATGCGGCCATCTGGGTTCAGCATCACTTCCACGATAGCGGCGTCGTCAAGGAACCGGGCGATGGCCGGCCCGAGCGCGGTGCGCAGCATGCGCGAACTGCGTGTGTGTCCTTCGGTGTTGTTGTACGAGATGACCATCGTGTTCCCGTCCGAGCCGGGAATACGTCAAAAAGCCCCGGTCGCGGGATGATCAAAAGAGCTGTGGATCAGTCCGATTCAACAGGTTTCGGCAGGCGTCGAGGCGCAGCGTGCAAAGAGAGGCGAACGGCGGCCCCATCGATCCAAGGCCACCAGGCCGGTTCGGGCGTCGGAAAAGGTTCCGTCTAATGTGAACATATGCAATAATAAGTTCATATTTATTGACAGATGACAGTTTCCGCGCCTATGAGAGGCTGGCGATGGCCCTGGTCATACAGGATCGTCCCCATCACCAGACGGAGGATTGCCATGTGGCCAGGTTCGGGAGCGTCAGCCTCTGCGCGTGCAGCCATCCTCGTCAGGTGCACCCGAAGAAAGCCGGCATCGCCGGCGCTACCATCACCATATGCCGTGGAGGGTTGAGACGCCTAGTGAGCACGTTCGAGATCTGGTTGGGCATTTTGCAAGGCGTTCGCACCACGGCGACGGTTACGGCCTATGGCCTGGTCTTTGCGGTTCCGTTCGCGCTGGTCTTCGGCATCGCGCAGTTTCTAACCACCGGTTTAACGCGCTTTCTGGTGACCGCGGTGATCGAGTTCTGGCGCAGTTCCGCCGTCGTCGTCCTGCTCTTTGTCTTTTACTATGTGCTGCCAGTGGTCGGGGTCACTTTATCAGCGCTGACCGTCAGTGCGCTGGTGCTCGGTCTCAACGCCGGCGGCTATGCCAGCCAGGCTGTGCGCGCTGGCCTTCAGTCCCTGCCTGCCGGCCAGCGAGAAGCTGGCATGGCGCTCGGCCTCTCGCGCGCGCAGATCCTGCTCCTGGTCGAACTGCCGCAGGCGCTGGTTGCCATGAGCCCGACCTTCGTCAACACCCTCATACAGCTCGTCAAGGCGACGGCGCTGGTGTCGCTGGTAACGCTGACGGACATGACGTTCCGCGCCAAGGAGATCGCGCAGACCCAGAACAATCCGGTCGCGATCTATTCGGCGCTGCTGCTTGCGTTCTTTGTCGTCTGCTATCCGATCACGCTTGCCGGCCGCTGGCTCGAGGCTCGTGTCAACGTCGAAAAAGGACCGTCGCGTGGGATTTGACGTGGGCTTTGCGTTGTCGACGATCCCGATCATTGTCGGCGCGATTGGTGCCACCCTGTTTGCCACCGTTTTGAGTTGTGTTGGCGCTTCGGCTGTCGGCTTCACCTTCGAAATAATCCGTCGCAGCGGTGGCGCGCCCGGCTTTGCGGTGCGCTTCCTGATCGACTTCATCCGCTCCACGCCGGTTCTGGCCTGGCTCTATTTCATATACTTCGTCCTGCCTTTCTATGGGATCCGTCTTGGTGCCATGACAGTCGGCGTCCTGGCCCTCAGCCTCTACTACAGCGGGTACCTGGCCGAGGTCTTCAAGGCTGGCATTGATGCTATCCCCAAGGGCCAGCAGGAAGCAGCGCGAGCATTATCGCTCAGCCGGCGCGATACGGTGGTTTTCGTCATCGCGCCGCAGATGCTGCGCAACATCGCCGCGCCGCTCGGCAACTACCTGGTATCGATTCTCAAGGCGACGCCTTATCTGGCGGTCCTGGCCGTGCCGGAAATGCTGGGCCGTGCCTTTGATATCGCTTCTGAAACCTATCGATACGCCGAGCCACTGACCGTCGCCGGTTTGCTGTTCCTGGCGCTGGCGCTTGTCGTCTCTTATGGGGTCAAGCGCGTCGAGCAGCGCCTGCTTGCAACTGGACGCCGCTAATGCTCTCTCCCGTTGCGGCCGTTCAGGCAGAACCCCTGGTCCAGATCGAAGGACTGAACAAGTGGTTCGGCGCATTGCATGTCTTGAACGATATCGATCTGACCATCCGCACGGGCGCGCGCATTGTCGTTTGCGGTCCCTCCGGCTCGGGCAAGTCGACCCTGATCCGGTGCATCAACGGTCTTGAGCGCTTTCAGAAAGGAACCATTCAGCTGGAAGGGGTGACGCTCGGACAAAGCGCTCGCAACACCGCCGTTGCGCGGCGGCAAACAGGCATGGTGTTCCAGAGCTTCAACCTCTTTCCCCACCTGAGCGTACTCGCCAACTGCACTCTGGCTTTGCGGCGAGTCCTTGGCAAATCGATGCGCGAGGCGGAGGAGATCGCTATGCATCAGCTGAAAGCGGTGCGCATCCCTGAAAAGGCGAACGCCTATCCCGGCCAGCTGTCTGGCGGTCAGCAACAGCGGGTGGCGATCGCGCGCGCTCTTTGCCTTAATCCCAGCATCATACTTTTCGATGAACCCACCTCGGCTCTCGACCCCGAAATGATCAAGGAGGTGCTCGACGTCATGACCGCTCTGGCGCGAGATGGTATGACCATGGTCTGCGTCACCCACGAGATGGCCTTCGCGCGTGAAGTCGCCGACGAGGTTGTTTTCATGGACGCAGGCCGCCTTGTCGAGCACGCTTCCTGCGAAGACTTTTTCTCAACAGCCGTTCATCCGCGCGCCCGGCTGTTCCTGGATACGATCCTGAGACATTGAGCAGGCCGTTTCGGACGGGCGGAGCGGCAACTGGTCGAGCAACGGCGATTGGTCGCTTGTCGCGGGCAATGCCGGGCGGGTTACCAGTCCGGCGCGAACGCGTAGCCCGCCGACCGGACGGTTCTGATCACATCGCTTCCGACGGCCGCGCGAAGCCTTTTGCGCAACCGTGCGATATGCACGTCGACGCCCCGCACGTCGGTTGCGGCAGCATGTTCCGGCCACGCCGTCGCCACGAGTTCTTCCCGGCCGATAACCTTGCCGGGGTTCGCCAAAAGGCTGCGCAACAGCTTGAACTCGATCGGCGGCATCGTGATTTCCTTCTGCTTGAAGAAGGTTCGGTGGGTCGCTCGTTCCAGACGAAAATCACCCTGCACCAGATCTCCGGTCCCTGTCTCACGCGATAACCGTGCAAGGCCGGCCTTGCCATGCAGCCAGGTCAGAAGTTGCTCGGGCGCGAACGGCCGTGAAAATATCTCGTCGACGCCAGCCTTGATCAGGTCCAGATGCAACTTGCCGGAACGTGGCGCGACCAAGCCTGCGACCGGGATGGCGTTTGTTGCTGGGGTCGACTTCAACCTGATGCACTGTTTTGCGATGGCACGCTCCCCTGGATGGCAGTCCAGGATCACCGCGAGCGGCTTTGCCACCTCGATGAGGCGGGTGACTTCCTTGTCCTCGGTCATTAGCTGCGTGTCGAAGCCCGCGACCGAGAGTATGTGTCCGAAGACCAGAAAGAAATCCGGATCCTGTGAGGAAATCAGGACAAGGGGCCTCATAAGGGGAAAAACCGGGTTTGCCGCGCCATAGGGCTGACTACCGCGCTCGTGGGCCCGACACAATACGCCACACTATCGGCGGTCCGCGAACTCCTTCGCTAACAATCGCGTATCGGCCTAGTCAAGCCTCATCCGCGAGTATGGCGCCGCTGATAGAATAGGCACGGCGCGTCGCTTGGATGGCCTGAAGCGTGACATCGATCAGAAGTGCGACAATGTCACCGTCGGGATGTTCAAGAACCTCGCCCAGCTCTGTCAGGGTCCAGCCAAGGGCGCGCAGACGTTTCGGCCAGAACGCTTCGCAGACAACGCTGATCTGTCGGATTCCGAGTCTTAGAGCCGCTTCGAGAAGACCGCACAGGACCACGCCCGCGACAGGGGAGGAGGCACCTTGGGTACGAAGCGAAGGGATGACGAAGAAACGCGTCCATTCGAATATTTCCGCGGCTCGCGGAGGCGTTCCCCCGGCGAGACCTGGAAATACTTCGCTCATCAAATGCGGCTCCAGCGTTGGGACCAGGCGCGAACCACCGACGATCTTGCCGTTGGTATCAAGCGCGAGAAGATAGAGCGCATGCTCGTTATCGAAGGCGTCGATCTCGATGTTGATGGGCCGCGCGACGGCGCGCCACTGCCTCTGCCTGACGTAGATGTCGTACCTTATGCGAAAATAGCGCTCCAGAAGTTTCCTGTAGTGCTTCCTGTTTGACCAGGTAACCAGATGAATACGGACCATGACGCCTCCAGGCGGAGGTCGTAGGAAACCGCGCTTGGCGCACGTATGACGGTATTCAGGTATTGCTAAATCTGGATTTCCTGCCGTCGCAGAGCTTTGACGATGGCATGCGAGACATTGATCGCATCGAGCTTGCCGCGAATGTTTCGTTGGTGACTCTCGACCGTGTTCCTGGTTACCCCGAGGATGCAGGCAATGTCTTCGTTCGATTTGCCTTGTGCGCTCCACTGCAGGAGTTCGCGCTCGCGCCCTGTCAAAGGCCTGGCATCACTGCCTTGGCCGCTCGCCTCCAGCCCCGAGAGACGTCGGAATGTGTGGACGCAGAGCGTTTCGATAAGAGGCATTGCGCTCAGTGGCACGTCGATCCGGTCGCTCGCCGCCGTGACGACGCCTGGACCCGCCAGCGGTACGTGGATGGGGACACAGATGCCATCTCGCATGCCAAACTCCGCCGCCTCGTCCATCACCAGTTTCGCGCGCGCAATCATCCTTCCTGCCGGAAGGTCGCTCCACAGGAACGGTTGCGGCGAATGCCGGCACTGAGCTACGCAGGGATCATGCAGAAAATGATCTTCCTCAAGGTAGCGGAAAAACCATTCGGGCGGCCAGCCATCGCCCAAAATCTCGCGCTGCCAGGCCGTATCATGCGGCACGGGCAAACCGGTAATGAGGAAATGACGCAATCCGTAGCGCGCCATTGCGGAGCGAAACTCTTGCAGGATTGCAACCGCCGACCGCCCCGTGTCGATCCTTGAGATCGCCGCAAAGAGCTGAGCAATACTATCGTTTTCCATTGGCAGACCTCGACGAAAGTCAGGCCCAACCCCGGCAACAACTTAAGCGAGTAGAGACACGATCTTCAATGGGACTTGCTGCGAATGTATACTGAAGGAGTCAATTAGCCGGCGCAAATACAAAGAAATCTTAGTCGGTTCAATAACCTATCGAATCCGATCGCGTCACTCGGCTGACTTTGAAGCAACCTGCTTCATCACGCGAGCGGGTCGCCGATGTCCTGGGCCTGCCGAGATCAGCGCCGCCGGTTCGACGCCCAAGGCCTTTGCCAGGATTTCGACCGTATCCAGAGTGGCGTTGCGGCGTCCAGCCTCGACGCTGCTGATATAAGCCCGCGTGCGCCCCGAAATGAAAGACAACTGCTCCTGCGAGAGTTTTCTTTCCCTGCGCAGCCGCTGCACGTTCAGACCAAAAACGCCGCGAAGATTCATCAAGCAACGGATGCTACGGCGCACACTCTGGTGCGACACACTATAGTGCACATTCTGCATTGACAGCCGTGCTGCTGGCTGTTTGAAACGACAGGCGAATTCATCGTTCCCTGAAAAAGGAATTGCCATGGCGAGCCTGCCGTTTCGCGAGCTCTTGGGCGACGTGTCGGAGCATTCCCCGGACGACGGGAGCGGACCCGAAGTGGACAAAAGCCGAGTCCAGAAATTCGTCTGCATCCGATGTGGCGTTTCCTACCCCGGCGATCTCGCCATAGACTCCCGGGGGTGCGAAAAGTGTCGTGAGACCGCGCCGGCAAATCTTCGGCCGGTCTATCCGGCCCACCAGCCACATCCCTTCGATGGAGCTACCGCCCAAGGCTCGCTATGGCGTTTCGCGCATATGCTGCCTTGCGCGGCCGAGGAGGCCGTGACGCTGGGCGAAGGTCAAACACCGTTGCTGGCAGCGCCGCGCATCGGCGCCTTTGTCGGCGTGGCAAACCTCGTGATTAAGGACGAAGGACGAAACCCGACCTGGTCGCACAAGGACCGCTTCTCAACAGTGGCCGTCAGCATTGCGCGTGCGCGAGGCGCAAAAATTGTCGCAACCGCCTCTTCGGGAAACGCCGGCGCCTCGCTGGCGGCTTACGCTGCCCGAGCTGGACTGAAATGCATCGTCACCACGTTCGCGGGATCAGCCGGCGCCATGCTCTCGCAAATCCGCAAATACGGCGCGACGGTTGTGCCGCTGGTCAGCAAAATGGACCGATGGTCGCTGCTTGCGCAGGCGGCTGACCGCTATGACTGGTTCATAGCCTCGCCCTATCACGGGCCGGTCGTTGGAAGCCATCCACTCGGCATCGAGGGCTACAAAACCATCGCCTATGAGATCGTCGAGCAATCGGGAGGCACCGCGCCGGACTGGTGCGTGCTGCCGGTCTGCTATGGCGATGCTTTGTCTGGCGTCTGGGCAGGATTTTGCGAGCTGTTCGCGCAAGGCGCGATCGCCCGTCTGCCGCGACTCGTTGCGGCGGAAGTGCACGGGTCACTGGCGGCGGCGCTTGCCAGCGGCGCCGATGCACTGCCGGAGCGCCCGATGGCCTTCGAGAGCCTTGCCGTTTCGATCGGCACGCCGCGCAGCACCTTCCAGGCACTGAAGGCACTTCGGGACTCGTGCGGCCATGCCGTACCCGTTGGCAACCAGGGGCTTGTCGCAATGCAGGAGCAGCTTGCCCGCGACGAAGGCATCTTTGCCGAGCTCGCATCGGTCACGCCGCTTATTGCGATCTCTACATTGAGGCGCCAAGGCATAATCGCGCCGACAGACCGCGTGGTTGCGGTTGTGACTGCCAGCGGACTGAAGGATCTCGACCGGTCCGTCACGCAGGACAGGAATGATCGGATTTTCCAGACAACCCAGGATGCCTGGCGCTGGCTGGATGCCAATGAGCCCCGGCTCGCCTCCTAAAACGCCGGGCAAGTTAGTCGCTCGTCTGGGCCTTCACGGCTGCCTGTGTTTCCAGCACCTCGGCCAGGCTGCGGCGGTTCCAGACAAAGCGCGTCCATTGTGTTTCTGCCCTTGGCGCGATGATTGAAAGTGTATTCGGTTCGCTGACTTGCGCGCATGGCCAGCCAGGCAAGCTCGAGAGCCAGTCGTCATTGTAGACAGTCTCGATATGTCGGTGACCTTCGTCCGGCATGATGGCGGCGACCTGGGCATCCGGGTGTTTGGTTGCAACCCATTGTGCCACCAGCGCGGCGGCGCCACTGGTCGGCCCCATGAAGATGCCGTGATCGCGCAGCAAACGATGAGCCGCCATATAGGCTGGGTAGGCACCGACCCAATGGATCTCGTCGACCAGTTCGTGGCGAACATTCTTCGGCAACACGCTGTTGCCCAGCCCGCGCAGCATGCGTTTGCCAACGGGTTGACCAAACAGGATGCTGTGGTGGGTATCGACGGCGAAAACAGTGAGATGGGGAAAGATGGTTCGCAAAAACCAGGCAGTGCCACAAAGCGAGCCGCCTGTGCCGATACAACCGACAAGGCAGTCAATCCGACCCATCGCGCGGATCAGAAGCTCGGCCAGCCGCGCATAGGCGAGCCAATTTCCCGGACTATCGTATTGACGCGTCCAGAAGCCGTCCGGCTCCCTGGCCAGGATGTCATGAAGACACTCAAGCCTGCCGGGCTGGTTGCCATCACCACGGGGATCGTCCAACGCGATGACCGAGGCGCCGATGCGCTCGAGGCGCGCCTTGTATTTGGCGTCGATCAGCGTCGAGGCGGTGACGAGCGTAAGCCGATAGCCGCGCGCCGCGGCGAGCAGCGCCACCGCCATTCCGAATGTGCCTGACGTCGTCTCGACAATATGCGCGCCAGGCTTCAACTCGCCGTTCGACGCGGCGCGATCCAGAATGTGTCGGGCCGGCATTAGTTTCATCAGCGGAAAGGCGGCAGCGACAAGATTTGACGACAGGTGAGCCAGACGGGGCGTCTCCAGGTCTCTGAAATAGTCGGCATCGATGGCTACCATTGCCACCCCTCCCCGTTGACCAGATGACGCTCGACGTCCGTGAACCCGGCCTGTTCTGCTTTCCGCGCGACAAGGGTCGCCTTTCGTCTCAGGGACGCGTCGGAGAGGTCAAAAATGACACCGAACAGAGAGCCGCTATGGGCGACCTGCACACCGCACGCTCCGGCTTCGTCGGCGATCTGGACGACCTCGTTGAAACCCTGTTTCGGCAGATGCCGTTGACTGATCAGGGCACTGGCCGAGGCGGCGCGTCCAAGAAGTTGAGGGTCCTGAAAGCGAACGGCCCGCGCCGCCAAAGTCCGAAGCACGCCGAATTGCTGAATTTCGGTACTGTCATAGTGGGCGGGCGACAGCTGCAACGTGTCGACTGGGGTGCCGCCGTTCGCCTTGAATCCCACCAGCAACAGCGGCGGCAAGGAGCCGCCGAAGTTTTCGATCACGGTGCCTTCACGCTGCGCAAACAGGACAGCCTGATCATCATAGGCGATAGCATCGCTTGCACGCTCGGCGGCGACGGCGAGACGGCCGACGCTCAATGGCCGCAACTGGACTTTGATAGCAGCAGCCACAGCGCGGATCGAGGCGACAACGTCGGCTGTCGATGAGCCATAGCCGTGCCCGACCGGGATCGAGCTGTGAAGTGTCAGCTCGCCGCCGCTGCTGACACTCAAAAGATCAAGCGTCAGCCGCGCGGCCGCCGCCGCTTTGACCTTGTGATCGGGATGGACAATGATCCCCTTGCCAACGCCCAAGACAAAGGTCGCCTCCGATTTCAACCCGGCAATCGGCAGTGTCACCAGGCCGCGTTGAAGATGCCCGTCGTCCCCTTGGAAGACGCCCTGGATAAGTTCTCCGTGATGCGCGATTGCGGTTGCCGTTCCGGCCAGGGGCTGCGATCCGTCACGGATCGCCAAATCGCCATCGATCGCCATAGCCATCTCCACCGCATTCACGGGCCATGGAGAGAAATGGCGGAAGTGAATGACAGCCGCCCTCAATGGATTCCGGTATTGACTGCGCTTAAATCGCGCATGCGCTTAGCGGATGGAGGCTTGTCAGCATTATCGTCGCGCAAGTCTGCGCAACGGGCTCAGTTGCATCCATGGACATCAAAGCCGGAGCTCGCAGCCTGGCTATGATCTGCCCTCTCCCAAGATCGACTTCCGCCAGGTCGCTCATCCCCATCGACGACAAGCGAGAGCCTTGTTCCTGGTCTCTCCGAGGCTGGCTGAGCCGGCTCGATCCAGCTGTTTCGCGAACATCGGCCAACAGACCGGCCAATAATCTCGGCGACACGGGTTTTATTCATGGATTTCAGAGCATTGAGGTACTCTAACATCGGCCAGCATGACGATCATCGTCGGCGCCGTGGGCCTCCAATCGGACATTGTGGATGCCTGCGCTGATGATCGGCCAACAGATCGGCCAATTAGGCTGGAAAAACAAAAATAAATCTTTATAATTATATATTTAACTGAAACAAAGATCGGCCAACCATGGAAGAAACCGTCCAGCGCATCGAACCGGCACGACTGGAAGACATATCCGAGCCGATATCGGATGCGCTGGCTGAGCTGGCGGCGGCATCGGCCGTTCTGGGCAAAAGCCTGCATCCGCGCACCGCAGCCAATCTCGCCGATCTCGTGCGCATCATGAACACCTACTATAGCAACCTCATCGAGGGCCACAACACACGCCCCCGCGACATCGAACGCGCCCTGGCCGGTGAGTTCGACAAGGACAAGGAGCGGCGCAATCTGCAGATCGAAGCCGCGGCGCATGTGCGGCTGCAGGCTGAGATTGACAAGATGGCAGCACAGGAACGTGTACCCGAGCCGGCCTCGCCCGAATTCTTGCGCTGGCTGCATGCCGAATTTTACCGCGATGCCGATGAAGCGATGTTGCGCATCCGGGATGCAGGCCGCGAATTCGTCATGACCCCCGGCAAGTGGAGATCGGCGTCGGAGCATGATGTCGCGGTCGGACGATACCAGCCGCCATCGAGTGACCGCGTCGAGGCGTTCATGGAGTATTTCGCCACGCGGTACCGTTTCGCCCGCATGGGCAAAGCCGCACGCATCCTGGCCATCCCGGCAGCCCACCACCGGTTCAACTACATCCATCCCTTTCCCGACGGCAACGGCCGCGTCAGCCGCTTGATGAGCCATGCCATGGCCCATGAGGCCGGTATCGCTGCGCATGGGCTGTGGTCGATTTCGCGTGGCCTGGCCCGGGGCTTGAACAGCCGGGGCGACTACAAGCGCATGATGGATCACGCCGACATGCCGCGCCAGGGCGATCGCGACGGCCGCGGCAATCTTTCGGAACGCGTGCTTGGCGATTTCATCTTGTGGTTCTTGCACGTGTGCGTCGACCAGGTCGGCTTCATGTCCAGCCTGTTCGATCTCAATCAGCTCGCACGGCGGCTGCAGCGCTTTGTGCAGCGCCACGACGTCAAGCCGGAGGCGTTCCGGCTGCTCGAGGAGGCGCTGTTGCGTGGAGAGTTTGATCGCGGCGAAGCCTCGCGCATCACCGGCCTGCCGGAACGTACCGCGCGGCGCGTCTTTGCCGATATACTGGGCCTTGGCCTGCTTGCATCGGATACCCCGAAAGGTCCGGTGTCGCTGCGCTTCCCGGCCGATACGCTGGATGAGCTGTTCCCCAAGCTGTTTCCCGAAACCTAGAACGACAGGGCGCGCCCTGGCCAGCGAGCCCCCCGGGGCTCGCATGCAGGCGTATTGCAATATTTTGTACATACTTTGTCAATCTATATTGACGAAATAGTGCCCTCGACCATAACTTTGGGTGGCTGCGGCTGAACCGGATCGGGGAGGCGCACGCAATCAATCTCATGGGAGGACTGCACGATGAATTTTCGAGCCCGATCGGCCGCCCTTGGCCTGGCCTGTATCGCCTATGCCGCGATTGTTGGAAGCCTGCTGCCAGCCGCGGCAGAAACCACGAAAGAACGCGTCCTGAAGGACGGGCGCATCGTCATCGGAATTCATAACCGCGCGCCATGGGGCTACAAGAAGGAGGGAACAGGCGAGCTGGTCGGATGGCATCCAGACCTGCTGAGAGCCGCATTCGCCGACCTCGGCGTCAAGCAAATCGATTTCGAGGTAACCGAGTTCGGAGCCTTGATTCCAGGCCTCATGGCCGGGCGTTTCGACGCCGTGGCGTCGGGCCTGTCGATAACTCCGGAGCGATGCAAGCAGGTCGCCTTCGGCGGTCCCGACCTGAAGTCGGACGACGCGGCCGTCGTGCTCGCCGGCAACCCCAAAGCGATCCACAGTTATACGGACCTGGCAGGCAAATCAGACCTCATCATGGGGGGCGGCCGGGGCAGCAACGTCATCAAGAATGCAATCACGCAAGGCGTCCCGGACGATCGGATCCTGCAGTTTCCCGACATTGAAACCAACATCGCCGCATTGCGCGCCGGGCGCATCGATGCGGCGGTGTTCTCGTCGCCGACCGTCATCGGGCTGCTTGCCGGGAACAAAAGCCCCGACCTCGAGCGCGCCAGCCCTTTCAGTACAGGCGACAGTTCAATCAGTTACATCGCTATCGCGTTCAGGAAGGACGATGGCGATCTGCGCGACCTCTATGACAAGGGCTTGGCCAAAGTCATGTCCAGCGGCGCGATCGCCACCATCATGGCGAAATACGGGTTTGGCCCGGCCGAAGCCGTGCCGACAGGACTGACAACGGCGCAGCTGTGCGGTTCAGCCAACTGATCTGCATTGCGGATCGTACCCGGGCAGCATCGCTGCCAGCCATCGGATCGCGTGGCGCCGCACGAACAGGCGGCGCCACTGTCCATCGGCTGCCTTGGCTGACTGTCAGTCCGGATCACCGGATGAAGCGACGTCTTCAGGGATTTCCTGGCGCAAGTTCGGCCCCTTGGCCAAGCGCCTGCCAAGCGCGGACACGAAGGCGTTGTAGCGCTCGCTCGCCTTGGCGCGTGCCGCCTGCGCCATCGGTTCAGGCAAGGCAGGTGTCGTCGCCAACCAGAAGCGAATAAACACCGCCAGGGTTTCAATTGAGATACCGACATCCCGCTCCAGCCGCATGATCCGGCGGTCGATCTGATCGAGACGCTTGGCCACCGCCGCCTCGCGCTGTGCGTCGGCATCGGGGGAGAGGAAGGAAGCGATCGCCGCTTCGGCGATCAGCGACTGCGACCGGTCGCGCCTGACGGCATAGTCGACAAGCAACGCCATCACCGCAGGGTCGAGATAGACGGAGATCTGCACCTTCTTCTTCATCGCCTTCATGGCCGTCATAGCTCCATGCCATCGTCTGGATCGAGCGCGATTTGCCGCGCGACGGTCCGCGCGGCGCGGGCCATCCGGCTGCTGCTAGCGGCGAGATCATCAGCCTCGTCAGCCGTATCGATCTCGAATTCGTTTGCGGGCGCCGCAGGCGCTGAAGTCGCGACAACGTTGTCGAGTTCGGGCTGACGCCGCCAGCCGGAGTCGGTCGCATCGTCCTGGCCTTTCGCGCCAGCGGCCTGGGCTGCTGGACTCTGCGACGGCAGCGGCGACGGAAGGCTTGTCCAGTCGTCAGGCTTGACCTCGCTTCGCACCGTGAGCGCTGGCGGTGGCAGGACGCGGTTTTTCAACCGCGGGTCTTCGAAGTAGCGCGCCTTCTTCGCCCGGATCGGCGGCGTACCGGCCAGCATGACGATTTCGTCGCCAGCCGGCAGTTGCATGATCTCGCCGGGTGTCAGCAACGGCCGCGCCGTCTCGGAGCGCGAAACCATGAGATGACCGAGCCATGGCGAAAGCCGGTGACCGGCATAGTTCTTCATCGCCTTCATTTCGGTTGCCGTGCCCAGCGCATCCGACACGCGCTTGGCGGTGCGCTCGTCATTCGTCGCGAAGCTGACGCGCACGTGGCAGTTGTCGAGGATCGAGTTGTTCGGTCCGTAGGCCTTCTCGATCTGATTGAGAGACTGCGCGATCAGAAAGCTTTTCAGGCCATAGCCGGCCATGAAAGCAAGCGCTGACTCGAAGAAGTCGAGCCGTCCGAGCGCCGGGAACTCGTCCAGCATGAGCAGCAACCGATGACGATCCATTCTCTCGTGCAAGTCCTCGGTCAGACGCCGGCCGATCTGGTTGAGAATGAGACGGATCAGCGGTTTGGTGCGACTGATGTCGGAGGGCGGAACGACGAGGTAGAGCGTCGCCGGAGCGGCATCCGCGACGATGTCGGCGATGCGCCAGTCACAGGAGCGGGTGACCGCGGCGACGACCGGATCGCGGTAGAGGCCGAGGAAGGACATCGAGGTCGAAAGCACGCCTGAACGTTCGTTGTCGGACTTGTTCAGCAACTCTCGTGCAGCACTTGCAATGACCGGGTGCGGACCGCCCTCCCCCAGATGCGCCGTCGTCATCATGGCGGCCAGTGTCGATTCGATCGGTCGCTTGGGATCGGACAGAAATGCCGCAACGCCGGCCAGTGTCTTGTCGGGTCCGGCGTAGAGCACATGCAGGATCGCGCCGACCAGAAGCGCGTGACTGGTCTTTTCCCAGTGGTTGCGTCGTTCAAGCGAGCCTTCGGGATCGACCAGAATATCGGCGATGTTTTGAACGTCGCGCACCTCCCATTCACCCCGCCGGACCTCCAGCAAGGGGTTGTAGGCGTTCGACCTGGCATTGGTCGGATCAAACAGCAGTACCCGGCCGTGCCGAGCGCGGAAACCGGCGGTAAGGCGCCAGTTCTCGCCCTTGATGTCATGGACGATCGCCGAGCCGGGCCAGGTCAGCAGCGACGGCACGACCAGGCCAACACCCTTCCCCGAACGCGTCGGCGCAAAGCAGAGCACATGCTCTGGCCCGTCATGGCGCAGATAATTCGGCCCATATCGCCCGAGCACCACACCGTCCGGAACAAGCAGGCCGGCGGCCTTGACCTCGCTCCTTTCGGCCCAGCGGGCGGAGCCGTAGGTCTCGACCTTCGTCGCTTCGCGGGCACGCCACAGGGACATGCCGATCGCCACGGCGATTGCGATGAAGCCGCCCGAGGCAGCGATGAGGCCGCCGCGCATGAAGATGCCGGGCGCATAGGCGTCGTAGAAATACCACCACCAGAAGATGGCTGGCGGATAGTAGATGGGCATGCCGGCGATGACGACCCAAGGCGGGCCCAGCTGTGTCTGGTACCCCAACTGCCACGCCGACCACTGCGTCGCCCCCCAGGTGGTGAGCAGCACGATCAGGAAGACAACGACAATCTGGCCCCAGAGGACTTTTGTTCCCGACATGCGTTTCTCCTCGCTGCGAAGAGGTCCGGCAAAGTGCATTTGAATTCAACGGCCCATCCGACCCGATCGCGCGGTGTCGAGCTGTCGGCAAGGAAGACAGGCGATCGGCAGCCATGGACCCGCGCTCGAGCAGCCCGCAAAAGACGGGATCCGGCGTAGGTCATGCGATCGCAGGCGTTGGCAATCTCGCGTTCCCTACGAAACTCTGGATGCGTGCCGATCGCCACCGGCCGAAGCTTTGCCGATGAGATCACAACCCCAGTCCTTGCTTGCGCCCGAAACTCCAGTCAATGCCGCCGTCGCCGCGGGCGATGCCGGCGATATGGTTGCCGAGATGCCGCTCCAACGACGGCGTCCACGGCACCAGTTGAAAGCCGAGCCCGTCATCGATCATCGCAAAACGGCCGGAGGCAAGCGCAAAGCGCTGGCGGTAAATACCGGACACGAATTCGCCACTGCCGGCACGGTTGAAGGGCTGGCCGGACGTCGCCGCGAGCTTGCTGCCCAGTGCGTCGATCTCCCTTCGGCGCAAAGTGTCGATCAAGCCGTTGGCAAAGACGATGCCGCGTGCCTGCCGCTCAGCCAGATCCAGGCCGACCAGATGTTTGGCACGCCGATTCATCGCATGCCGCACCTCAGCACCGAATCCGCCATCGGACAGCGGTGCCGGCTTGCGCGCGAGCGCCTGCCTGTCGAGCCAGGTCGCGCCATCGGCGACGACCTGGCGTTCGATGTCGAGGTCGCTGCGAACGGCGAGCGCGAGGCGCCGGCGTCCTTGGGCGTCGTCGAACTTGCGCAGCTCGACGATCGAGCCCGGTGCGCCATCACCCGCTGCGTCGAGATCGGGAAGTCGGACATGATGGCAACGGCCGTCGACGCCGTCGATGACCGCATAGGCGGTGCCCTTGAGCTCGTCATCCAGTCCGCGCTCGACCAGGCGGCCCAGGATGGTTTCGTCAAGCGTCTCCGCCGCCAGCACATAGCTGGCACTGGCGCGCTCGATGTCGCGCCCGCAAAGCGCCCGATGCAGGCGTTTGATGATATCGCCGCGTTCGCCGAGCTCACGCAGCGTCGCCTCGGCTTTGTCGCTGACGACCCATTGGCCAGGACCGATCTCATCGGCAAGGCCGAGCCCCTCGAGTCTGCGCAGGCGCCCGACCTTGAAGGTGCTGAATTCGTCAGGCCGGCGATCGGCGTGAGGCGCAAGGTCGATGATGCCGTCTGGACCAGCATCGCGCATCAGCTGGCGGTCGAGTCCAGTCCAGCCATCCGCATCGACCTGCCGCTCGACGTCCCGGCGGACTTCGAGATCGGAGCGGAGGCCGAGCTCCCGCGTGATGAGGGCGCTGGCGCGATCGCGCATGCCGCGGCTGATGTAATCGCGAGAGATCACGAGGTCCCGGCCATCATCGCCTCGGCCGCGCAAGATGACGTGGAGATGCGGGTTGTCGGTGTTCCAGTGATCGACCGCAACCCAATCGAGCGACGTGCCGAGATCCTTTTCCATCCGGCCCATCAAGTCGCGCGTAAAGGATTTCAGATCCGCCATTTCGGCGGCGTCCTGCGGCGAGACGATGAAGCGGAAATGATGCCGGTCATCCCTGCAGCGCTCGACGAAATCCGTGACCGAAGCATCCTCGACCTCGGGGCCAAACATGCGGGCTTTGGCGCCGTCGCGCGTCACACCTTCGCGCTGCAGATAGGTGAGGTGGTCGCCAGCGGCGCGGCGCGTTGCGAATGGCGAACCACGCGGGTCTTGATGACGGCGACGCGGGAACGGCTGGTCAGGAAGCGATTGGCCTGAATGCTGGCCACCCTGCCCCGGCCAAACTGCGAATGACTGGCGAGCCGGATCCGGCCGGAGCGCGACACGCTGCCGCCGGCCTTTTGCGTTGCGGCAAGCGCCTGGGCGATGAAGGGCCGGGAGGACTGGGAACGCGTCGAGCGAACGCGGCCCGGACGGATGAGGAATTCGCGCTCATCGGCCATGACGCCGGCCCGCAACGTGCGATGAATGCAGCAGATACGACATGTTGTCTGCCTCCGGCACATTGCGCCGAAGCGCGGCAATGTGCCGGAAGCGGCGAAAAACCCAACAAAGACAACCGACCGGCCGGCGCACAATGTGCGCCCTTTTATCTCGCCATCCCTCGGTCGTTGCCGTGAGCGTCCGGTCCCTGCACATATTTGAAGTAGTGCAATCTCGCGTCATGTCGGGTTCCTTCGGTTTGTGGAGGATATTCGGATGGCGCCTCGCCGCTCCTGGGCCAAGGCCAACAGCCCCTACTGGTCGTCGCAGGTCGCGAGCTGGCTCAGCAGCGATCTCAGTGCGCAGGAATTCTGCCGCCAGCACGATCTCTCGATCAGGACGTTCGATCTGTGGATGCACCATCTGGTGAGCAGCGAAGAGCTGCGCAAGCGTGCGGAAAAGCTGCGGAATTTGCGCCGGAAGAAGACCGGACGTAAGCGCAAGACGCAACGGTCGAAGCGTCCCCAGAGGCGGCCGCGCTATCGCTACGGCAAGCGCACGGACAGCGGCCCGATTGCTTTGCGGGCGTTCTGGAGCATGCATGTCGAGGCGATGAACTGGAGCGGCATGGGCCATGCCGAGTACGCCGCCGCGCTCGGACTTTCGCGACATGCGTTGCGGATCTGGCGCGATCGGCTCGAGGAATCCGGCGACGAAATGGACTGGCGATCGCTGCTTCATCCCAGTGCCCGGGCCCTATTAAGCAGCGCTGCTAATTGCGCGCGGCGCCAATACCGCTTGACACCCGAAGCGATGGACGGGCGATCGCACCGGCGCAGCTTCACCGAAGAGCAGAAGCGGGCGATCGTTGCGGAGACCGAGAGACCCGGCGTCGTCGTCGCGCGGGTCTGCCGCCGCCATGGCATTGCCACCAGCATGGCCTTCCGCTGGCGAGAAGAGTTCGGCCTGACTGCCCGCAAGGCGCCTGAACTGGCGCTGGTCGAGATCGCCGATGGAGCAGAAAGCGAGCCGCCGGCGCTCGTCGCGTTGCGCAATCTCGTGCGGCCGCCGGATGGCATGGTGGCGATCGACCTGGACGATGGGCGGCGCGTGTTTGCCCCGGCAGGCGCATCCGCGGCTGCGGTCAAGCGGCAGTTGGCCGGCAAGGAGAAGGCATCATGATCGTCGTTCCGGCGGGCGTGAAAGTGCATCTGGCGTTGGGTCACACCGACATGCGCAAAGGTCTCGATGGTCTTGCGACGCTCATCCAGGAGCATCTGAAGAAGGATCCCTTCTCGGGCCATCTGTTCGTCTTCCGCGGCAAGAATGCCTCGCTCCTGAAGATCCTTTTTTGGGACGGAACGGGACTGTGTCTGTTCACCAAGCGCATGGACCACGGACAGTTCATGTGGCCGCGCCTGGCCGAGCCTGGCGGCTCGGTGGCACTGTCGCCGGCACAACTCGCGATGCTCATCGAGGGCATCGACTGGCGTGCCCCGGAACGCTTCTGGCGACCGATGCTGGCCGGCTGAAACCGGCACTTCTATTGTCGCGAATAAGCCCGGAATCCTTGGGTTCCTGTGCTGTTTGTGATAGAATCGGTCGATCTCCAAAACCTGCCATCCGATCCAGCACTTCTTCAACGTCTCGTGCGCGACATGGCGGCCGCGGTCGAGAGCCGTGATGGCGAGATCGAGCGGCTTCAGTCGATCATCAAAAAGCTCCAGCGGGCGCAGTTCGGCCGCAGCTCGGAGCGGCTCGATCCCGATCAGCTTGCACTCGCCCTGGAAGAACTCGACGCTGACATCGGACGCATCCAGGAGAGCCGTCAGGTCGTCAGCAAGCCGTCGACTGAGCGGCCGTCGCATCGCAAGCCGCTGCCCGATCATCTGCCGCGCGAGGATGTTCTGGTCGATGTCGACAGCATGATCTGCGCGTGCTGCGGCGGCGCGCTGCATGCCATCGGCGAGAGCGTGAGCGAGATGCTGGATTGGGTTCCAGCGCAGCTTCGCGTGATCAGGACGACGCGGCCCAAATATGCATGCCGGACCTGCGAGACGGTGGTGCAGGCGCCGGCGCCGGAGCGGCCGATCGCTGGCGGTCTGGCGACGCCGGCGCTGCTGGCGCAGGTGCTGGTCAGCAAATATTGCGATCACACGCCGCTCTATCGGCAGTCGCAGATCTTCGCTCGCAATGGCGTCGAACTTCCGCGTTCCACCCTTGCCGGCTGGGTCGGCGGCGCCTGCTGGTGGCTGGAAGCCCTGCACGAGCGGCTCGCCAAAAGCGTCTTCGCGTCGAACCATCTTTTTGCCGACGACACACCGGTGCCGGTGCTCGATCCCGGCCGCGGCCGCACCAAGACGGGGCGACTGTGGGTCTATGCCCGCGAGCAGAGGCCATGGGGCGGACCGGAGCCGCCGGCCGCGGTCTATCTGTTTGCGCCGGACCGCAAAGCCGAGCGTCCTGTCTCGCATCTCGAGCACTTCAAGGGCGTGCTGCATGTCGATGGCTATGCCGGGTTCGAGCGGCTCACCGGCAAGGGAGACATCGTTCTGGCTGCCTGCTGGAGCCATGCACGGCGCAAGTTCTACGACGTGGTACAGGCGACCAGCGCGCCGATCGCGGTGGAAGCCCTGCGACGGATCGGCGAACTCTATGCTGTCGAGGCCGACGTTCGCGGTCAATCGCCGGGCCATCGGCTTGCAGCCAGGCGCAGCCGCTCCAAACCAATCGTCGACGCCATGCGGGTCTGGCTCGAAGCACAGCTGCCGCTGTTGCCGGGTCGCAGCACGCTCGCCGAAGCCGCCCGCTACGCGCTCTCGCGCTGGGACGGCCTGACCCGCTTCCTGCATGACGGTCGCATCGAGCTCGACACCAACCCGGTTGAGCGCGCCATCCGCCCAGTCAGTCTCGGCCGCAAGAACCATCTCTTCGCGGGCAGCGACGGCGGTGGTCATCGCTGGGCGGTGCTGTGCTCGTTGATCGAAACCTGCAAGCTCAACGACGTCGAACCGTATGCCTGGCTGCGCGATGTGCTCATCCGCATGGTTGCAGGGCACCCCATCAACCGGCTCGACGAATTGCTCCCATGGGCTTGGAAAGTCGGAAATGCTGTCAAGAACTGAGCGACGTGCAACGACCGGACGCTTACTCGTTGCCTCGCGACCTATCCATCGCGCACGCCATAACGCCCAACAAGACGCCAGGGCGCGAATTGAGAACAAATCCTTCATGGCTCCGACGTCCAGACATCGGGGCTGCTGAACAGCTCGCGCGACCGCGGACCGGCTGAAAAAAGATCGCCCGCCCGAGACGATGCTTGCATGTCGGCCGATGCGCCCTCGCCCAACGAGCGATCGGCGGTGGCGGTCGAGCCGGATCGGTTTGTGAACAGCGGCGCGACGGTCCATGGAACGGCGTTGCGCTGAGCGGCGGTCAGCGCGCCGGGACCATCACCGCCGTCCCAGAAAGGGCGCAGTCTTGCAACGTAGGACCGGGTCTCGGCCGGTAGGAGACGGCCCATCAAAGAGGCTTCGTAACGGGCCGGCCCCGCATTGTAGGCCGCCAGGAAACCAGGCGAGCCGTATCGATCATACAGCTCGCGCAGATAGGCCGTTCCGGCGAGAATGTTGTCGCGCGGATCAAAAGGATTGTGGCCCAAATGATGGCGAAGGCGCAGCTCAGCCCAGGTCGCGGGCATGACCTGCATCAACCCTACCGCGCCTTTGCGCGAGACGGCGACCGGGTCGCGAGCGCTTTCCAGGCGCATGATCGCCCGTATCCAGCGTTCCGGGATGCGGAAGCGATGTGACGCCTCGGCAATGTGCGCTGCATAGGGATCGTCCGTGGACTGGCGTGAGACCGGTGCTGGTTGTGCGTCGGCGCCCGTCAATCCGTGACAGAAGATCGCCATGCCGGCAGCAAACAAAAGAGTTCCAGGCCTCACCCGCATGCGACCAAGGAAACGCCGTCCGGCGGCACGCATCTTTGCCGCTCGCAAGGTCATCGTGAGCGATCCTGACGCGATTTCGGCCGGCTCCAGCGCAGCGACCAGGAGCTCCCATCCGCGCTGGGACGGAAAAGGTTGGCGCGGAAACGCCGGCCAAACATCGGATCCTCCAACCGGCAGGACAAATAGTCGCCCGCGGCCGGCCCGGTCTCCCTCCAGGCCGCGCCGATTTCCGGGCCGCTGTCGTCGCCGATATGGATGCGAAAATCCGGTGCATTGCCCTCGGATGTCCTTGTCGGGACGAGCACCAATTCGGCATCCAGAAGCAGCGTTCGAATGCGACCGCTGAAACCAGATTGGGTTTGCTCGAAAACACCGATCTCGGGCATGGAAATGTCTCCTTCCTATTTTGGTTTGGCTGGGTTTCAGTTCTCCGGAGCGAGCCAGACGTAGCGTCCGTCGCCCCTCTCGTCGGTCCAGAGCGGCAGCGCGCGTCCGACGATCGAGGTCGCCGGGAAAGGCCCGAAATAACGGCCGTCGAGGCTGTCCCCGACCTTCCGGTTCATGACAAAGATTTCGTCGGCGGCGATGATGCGGCAGCCCTGCCAGTCAGGCAGAGAACGCCCCTTGTGGTCGCGCGCAAGTGCTGCGCCCAACGCGACGCCGTCGGCAGTGACAATGCGCCCGATACGGCAGACCTTTTGCCCGGGGAGTGCCACGAGGGTCTTCAACATCGGTACGCCAATCGGAAGATAGCCGCGCTGCGCTGCGAACCGGGCGATCGGTTCGGGCGGTTCAACGACTGCGAGCTCGCCGGCCGCAGCGTGCGTGCCTCGGCTCACCGCGTAGAGGCCGATGGGCGCGCTGGCCGATGCGTTCCACATCAACAGCGGCGGCATCTTCACGACAGCCGGCGTAACGCTCGCGGCGACCGCGGCAAGCGCCGTGATTGAGCAGGCAAGGCGGCTCATGATGTGGCTCGCTTGCGCAACAGGAAGCCCTGGTGCTGTTCGAGCGAATAGGCGCGCGGGGTTCCGCCGGCGACCAGGCGGTTGTGGGTTTGGCGCCAATAGTCGGGCGCGGCATCGGCGGGATGAATGCCGATCGCCTCAATCGCGTCGATCAGCTGGAGGACGCGCTCGACCTTGTTCCAGCCCGTGATCGTGAGCAGGATCTCACCGCCAGGCCGGATGTGAGGCAGCGTCTGATAAGCTTGCGAGGGTCGGACGGCACGCACGATATCGATGCGCGACATGACGGTGCCGAAGTCGTTGGCCGCCCAGCGCACAAAGGCAAAAACAACGTCCGGCGCAAATGCGAGAACGCGGCGGCGCCTGTCGATGATTGTCTCATGGACGGTTCGCCCGAAGCGGATCCGATGTTCAATCCGCTTCTCGACCCAGATCAACTCGACGGTCGTGAGCGCGCTACGCGGCATGGCTTGTGGAAACGACGTCATGTGTCATCGCCCGTGCGGCGACCGGCGCGTTGGCCATCGCGTGTCGGTCGGCCAGCAGCCAGCCGCGACTGTTCCTCGCGCTGGTTCGCCGGGTGCCGCGCAAGACTGTTAGATTGACTGTTAGACTCCAAGTTAGGAGCGCGATTTTCCTCGCCGGTGCCACGGCTTAGGGCCGCTGGCGGTTCCCGATAGCCCGATAGTACGGTTCCCGATGGCACGACGGTTCGGGTTCCCGATAGCACGAGCCTGTCAACGAGGGCTGGCGCCGGTTCGAACGCCAAAAGAACGCGGCCGCTGGCTTCGACTTCCGTGAACAGAAGGTACCCGGGCAGCGGTTGGCGACGCACGATGTCGCGCAGCTCGAAGGCGAAGCGCTTGAGCGGGGAGAGGCTGCCGGACTTCTGATGCAAATGCCGGATGTCGAAACGCCAGCCGGCACGCTGGCGCCCGCCATGCTTGCGCACCAGCCGGTAGAGCCAGCGATCGAGGCCACCCGTCAGCCCGAAATAGGCACGATCGATCGTCAGAATAAGCGCTGAGTCCACAACCGCGCGGTAGAACCAGTCCGGCAAAATTAACTCGAGGCCGAGCGGGCGGCCGTTTCGGCCGGTGCATTCCTGCCACTCATTGATCCACGAGAAGCGATGGCGCCTGCCTTCGGCGGGTTGGCGGATCGAGGTGACGACGCTCGTCGATTGCAGGCGATCGAGCGCTGCCTTGAGGCGCTGGTAGTCTCGCTTCGAGACGCCGCGGCCGATGAAGGTCAGCATTTCGTATGGCGTCGCAGCCATCAGGCGCGACGTGCGCAGCCCGGCGTCGCGTGCGTTGACGATCTGGCTTGCGGCCCAGATCAGGATATCGGCATCCCAGATTGTCGCCATCCCGTGGTCAGGCACGGCCTCCACCCTGATGGTCACATCGCCAGCGCGAAAGTCGATCGGCGCGATGCGTCTGGATTTGGCGAGGGAAAAGAAAGGATAGGCCATGAGGTCCTGCGCATCGCGTGATGCGAAATCACCGGGCAGCGCGTGGAACAGGTCGAGCTGTCCGCGCTCGGAGGGTTGGCGTGTTCGTCCCGACATCGGGTTGGCGGCGGCTTAGCGGGTTTCGCGCCCGGCATAGGGGATCAACCGGGCTGCATGAGGCTTGGCGGGCAGCACCGAGCCATGCGGATCGGACGTCGAGGTCATTGCCCCGCGCTGCACCCAGGCTTGAAGATCGTCGACGGCGTAGACGACGCGGCCGCCAAGCTTGCGATAGGCAGGCCCGGTCCCGTAGGTGCGGTGCTTCTCCAGGGTGCGCGCAGAGAGGCTGAGGAAATGCGCGGCCTCCGCGGTGCGCAGGTAGCGCGGCGGCATTGCGGCGGTGTTGGCGTTCATGGGGGCGTCTCCTTCCGGCCGTCACGGTTGAACGGCGATCCATGGCCAGGATGGAGGAGCAAGGGGCCGGTGATCAGGTGCGCAATTGACAGGCGCTTTTTTGCACCGTGAGCCACCAGGTTTCAGGAGAAACGCCGCCGCACGCGCAGCAATTGCCGATAGCCGCGCTCGACCATCTTCAGACCGTCGCGCACCAGGCGGTGCGTCTGGTAGCGAAAAGCAGAATCGTGCCAGTCAGCCGCGCTGACCAGCCGCCGGCCGAACAAGGCGGTCGCGACTTCAAAATGGGATGCCTGTTCCTCCCGGCCATCCAGACATCGCAGCATATGACTAAGACGCCGGCGCTGGGCCGTGGTCAATCTGGCGTCGGGGATATGCTGCCTGGGGAATTAACGAAAGAAAC
>NZ_VFTA01000034.1:0-59006 GCF_007003935.1 Mesorhizobium sp. WSM4310 | reverse complement strand
TTCGATGCGCGGGCGCGAAACCAGGGTTTTGTCGAATTCGGCGAAAGCGGCCTCGCCGGCAAGATGCGGCTGTCGCTGAGAAGCTGCGAAACCCTGGCGCATGGGCTCATCCACTTGCGCTACGCCGTCAGCCCTGGCTGAGGCTGCAGCCCCTCAATACCGCATGGCATCCAGATCGGCGATCAGCGTCGGGCCGGTCGGATGCCAGCCGAGCCGTTCCTGGGTCAGCGCGCTGGAGGCTGGCAGGTCCATGGGGGCAAACATTCCCATCCAGCCGAAATGCTCCGCCGCCTTTTCCGGCGCGATCGAGACGACCGGCAATTTCAGGCCCCGGCCAAGCGCCTCGGCGATGGCGCGCACCTCGACGCCTTCCTCGCCGACCGCGTGATAGCGCGCACCCGGCTGGCGCTTTTCGACGGCAAGCCGGTAGAGCCGCGCGGCGTCGGAGAGATGCCCCGCCGAATAGCGGTTGCGGCCTTCGCCGACATAGGCCGAGACGCCCTTTTGGCGCGCGATCTCGATGAGCGGCGAGATCAGCCCCTGCTTGACCGGATTGTGGACCTGCGGCAGGCGCACGACCGACAAATTGATGCCGGCCTCCAGCAAGGCATTGCCGGCGAGTTCGGAGGCGATGCGCGGATTGGGGTGGCTGGCGTTGAAGACGTCCTCGACCGCCAGCTGGCCATGTCCGGGGCTGCCCATGCCGACGCCCGAGGTGATGACCAGCGGCCGGTCGGATCCGGCGAGCGCCTCGCCGAGCGCCGCGATGACTCGGGCGTCCTTTTCGCAATTCTCGGCAAAGCGCGAAAAATCATGGTCGAAGGCGGTGTGGATCACGGCATCCGCCTTCGCCGCGCCGCTGCGCAGGCTTGCCGGTTCCTCGAGGGTTCCGCGATGCACTTCGGCGCCCGCGGCCGCCAGCGCGTCGGCACCGGCATCGGAGCGGGTGACGCCGATCACCTGATGGCCGGCCTGGATGAGTTCGGGAACGAGCGCCGAGCCGATGAAGCCTGTGGCGCCGGTCAAAAAGATACGCATGCAAAATCTCCTGCACAGTTGCCCGCGCAGTATCTCCGGTCTATTATTCCATTAAAGTAGTGATCTTATCATGGTATAATGGCTAACAGGATGCCCACCCCCGGTTCGCTCGCTGCCTTCCTGAAAGACCGCCGCACCCGGCTCGATCCCGCTTCGTTCGGCTTCTCCGGGCGCCGGCGCACGCCGGGGCTGCGCCGCGAAGAGGTCGCCCAGCGCTCCAACATCAGCCCGACCTGGTACACATGGCTGGAGCAGGGCCGTGGCGGCGCGCCTTCGGCCGATGTGCTGAACCGTATCGCCAAGGGGCTGCTTTTGACCGAGGCGGAGCGCGAACATCTCTTCATGCTCGGGCTCGGCCGTCCGCCCGAGGTCCGCTACCGGGGCGACGAGGGCGTCAGCCCCCGGCTGCAGCGCCTCATCGACACGCTCGAGGCCAGCCCCGCTTTGGTCAAGACTGCCACCTGGGATGTCGTCGCCTGGAACCGCGCCGCCGAGATCGTGCTGACCGACTACGGCACCATCCCCGCCGGCCGGCGCAACATATTGCGCTTCATGTTCCTCACGCCCCACATCCGCGCCAAGCAGCATGATTGGGAAAACCTTGCCCGTTTCGTGGTCGGCGCGTTCCGGGCCGATGCGGCGCGCGCCGGCGCGGTCTCCGAGGTCACCCTCCTGGTGGACGAACTGTGCAGCGGCAGCGCCGAGTTCGCCACGCTGTGGCAGGAGAACGACGTGCTCGCCCATGGCGACGGGACAAAGCGCCTGAAGCATCCGGAACTGGGCGATATCGAGCTGGAATATTCGTCCTTCGCGGTCGATGGCCGGCCGGATTTGAACCTGACCGTCTACAACCCGGTCGACGGCAAGGTCGCCGACCGCATCCGCGCTTTGGCCAAGCGCCCGAGGTAACGACCGGCGCCGCTGCGATGGCGCCCTCTTCAACGCCGCTCGCACACCGCTTTCAAGATCTGCAAGGTCGGACCCCAGTAGAGATTGGCGTGCGGACGGATCGCCGGTTCGGCGAAGTCGCTGAGCGTCAGCGTCAGCAGTGTTCCCCCATTTGCCGGCGCCAGGGCGAAACTGACCAGCGTGTGGTTTTCCGGCACGTCCGCCAGGCGCGAGGCCGACAGCGTGCTCCAGTAGCTGTAGGCAAACAGCCGCTCCGGCTCGAACGCGCGGACGGTGCCACGGTTCTCGAACGCCATGCCATGCAGCAGCCCGCCTATCACGATCGCGCCACCGGCATGCCCCTCCAGGCTGACGGTCAGCTCCTCGTCGGACATCCATTGCGGGATCATTCCGGGCGTCGTCAGCACGCGCCAGACCCTGGCCGGTTCGGCGGCTATGGCGACGGCCTTGACGATCGGCGCGGAGGGATCGGTCATCCCTGCATTTACCGCGACTGCCGGGGGAAAGTGTAGCGCAATATCGGTTGCCACTTCCGCGCAATGTCAGCCGGCAGCAATCTGTGCCTTGGCGGGAACGGCGCCTGCCGGATCAATCCTTGCCGGTCTGAATAATCGTGCTTCCACAAATTGATCGCCGGCCGGCCATCGCGACTGATATGCTGGACGGTGTCACCAAAAGTGAGGGCCGGCCCGATGGAGAAAGAGGCATCGCAGTTGCACTGGAACGCAGCATATGAATCGAAGGGCGAGGACGGCGTCAGTTGGTTCCAAGATAATCCCGAGCCCTCGCTTTCGTTGATCAAAGAGATTGCCGAGCGCAGCTCTGCCATCGTTGACGTTGGCGGCGGCGCCTCTCGGCTGGTGGATAATCTTCAAGAACAACAGTTTGAGGACGTCACTGTCCTGGATCTGTCCGCTACGGCGATCGCGGCGGCTCGCGATCGGCTGGCTGGGACAGGCGGGCACATCGATTGGATTGTTGCCGACATTCGCACGTGGTCGCCGAGGCGACTTTACGATGTCTGGCATGACAGGGCTGCCTTCCATTTCATGGTCGACGAAGCCGATCGTGACGCTTACCTCGTCACACTCAGGCGGGCACTCGCACCCGATGGCTACGCGATTATCGCGACGTTCGCACTCGACGGGCCGGAGAAATGCAGCGGCCTGCCCGTTCAACGATACGACGCAAGCAAGCTCGCCCAAGTCCTTGGATCCGGCTTTGCACTTGTTCGCACACTCGACCATCTGCACCTGACGCCATGGGGCTCCTCTCAGTCCTTTCAGTTCAGCGTTTTCAGACGAGCACCTGACATGTAATCCGGCGCTGCCGTAAAACTGTCCGCGCCCGGCGCAGCCGCATTGGCCATGCCGCCCTTTTCACCCTTGCGCGACTGCCGGCTGATCAGCGCGACGGCGGCGAAGGCGGCGATGCCGAACAGGCCGACCACCACGTTCAGCCACAAGGCCGGGAAAACGCCGAGGCCCGATATCATCAGGGTCAGGCCGAACGGGGCGAAGGCGGAGCTGAACTGGCGCGCTGCCGTGATCCAGCCGACATAGGAGCCGTAGCGTTCCTGGCCGAACAATTCGAGCGGCAGCGTGCCGCCGACAATGCTCATCAGGCCCGAGCCGAAGCCGAAAAGCACGGCAAACAGCATGGCGCCGGAAACGGAGGGCGCCACCATGAGCAGCACCGCAAGACCGCCGGCCAGTGCGGCGGTCGCGCCGAGCGCCAGCGATGTCTGCGACAGGCCGCGGCCGAACAGCATGTTGACCAGCCGGCTCGCCACTTGCGACGGGCCGAACAGGCTGGCGACCAGCACCGAGGCGCCGCCGAGGCCGACCAAAGTGAGCAGCGGCACCATCTGCACGAGGATTGCCGAGAGCATGAAGCCCTCTATGGCAAAGCCGGCCAGCACCAGGACGAACAGGAGCGACCATCGCCGGCCGGGCGCTGACCCCGACAGGCTCGCCGTGACCGGGACGATCCTCTCCCGCGCCTTGCCGATACGGCTGGAAAGCCGGGCCAGCCACCAATGGATCGGCAGGCAGACAAAGGCGTTGAGCGCGGCAAACAGAGCGAGAACCTCGCGCCAGCCGAGGTGCTGGTGCAGCAGCGTCGTCAGCGGCCAGAACAGGGTCGAGGCGAAGCCGGCGATCAAGGTGAGATGGGTGATGCCGCGCCGCGCACCGCCGAGCTGTACGATGGCGACGAAGGCCGTGCTGTAGAGGACGAAGCAGGAGGCGAGTTCCATGGCCAGCACGCCTATGGCAAAGGCGGCGCGCCCCGGCGCCAACGCACACAACAGCAAGGCGCCCGCCGCCGCCAGCGAACCCGGCACCATCAGGCGCCCCGCCCCGACCCGGTCCGCCAGGCTGCCCGCGAACGGCGCCAGGATGGCGCTTGCCAACAGCGACACCGACAGCACGGCGAACACCCATTGCTGCGACCAGGCGAGTTCCGCCGCCACCGCCGGCGCCAGGATGCTGTAGCTGTAGTAGAGCGTGCCGTAGCCGACGATCTGAGTGGTGCCCAGCGCCCAGATGGCGGAGGCAGGAATCTTGGCGTCGCTCACTCGGCGGCTTCCATCTTGCCGGCGCAGCCGCAACCGCTTTTGCCGGCGGCCTTGGCGTCGGCATCCGCCACGCAGCAGGCATCGGTCGCCGCCGGCGCCGGTCCGCCGCAACAGCCCCGCGAAGCGCCGCCCGCCGGCACCGTGCAGACGCCGGTTTCGGGCAGTACCAGTTGCACCGCGTCGGCCGCCGTGATGTCGCCGGCGAGCGCCGCCGCGACCGAGCGCACCTGTTCGTAGCCGGTCAATAGCAGGAAGGTCGGCGCACGGCCATAGCTCTTGATGCCGACCGTGTAGAAGCCGGGCTCCGGATGGCTGAGTTCGCGGTGGCCGTGCGGCGGCACGTCGCCACAGGAATGCTCGTTGGGATCGATGAGCGGACCGAGCGCCTTGACGCCTTCCAGCCACGGATCGAGATCGAGCCTGAGCTCCCGGGTCAGCGACAGGTCCGGACGCTGACCGGTCGCGGCGATGATGCGGTCGACGGGGCCGAGTTGAGCCAGGCCATCCCCGCTTTGCCCCTCGACGATCAGCCTTCCGTCATGCTCGCGGATCGCAAGCGTGGCAAAGCCCGTCACCAGCTGGACGCGGCCGCTTTCGGCGAGGTCGCGGATATCGGCGCCGAGTTCGCCGCGCGCCGGCAACTGGTCGGCGTCGCCGCCGCCATAGATGCGCACGAGGTCGGTTCCGCGCACCGTCCAGATGAAGGCCGTGTCGGGCGCGGCATCCGCCAGCCTGGCCAGGTCGAGCAAGGCATTGGCCGCCGAGTGGCCAGAACCGGCGACCAGCGTAGTGCGGCCGGCATAGAGCGCGCGGTCGCGGCCAAGAATGTCGGGAATTCCATACGCGATACGGTCGGCAAACTCCGCTTCGCCCTCCGCCGCGATGCCGCCGGCACCGAGCGGGTTGGGCGTGCGCCATGTCCCCGAGGCGTCGATGACCGCGCGGGCGCTGTCGCGCCTTGTCCCATCGGCGGTTTCGACGACGAGCATGAAGGGCCGCGTCCCGCGCTCGCTGCCGCGCACCTTGTCGGCGCCCCAGCGCGATATGGCCACGACACGCGCCTTGGTCTCGATCGCCGGCGCCAGTTCCGGCAGGTTGGCGAGCGGCTCGAGATAGTGCGCGACGAGTTCATCGGCAGTGGGAAAGGCTTCCGCGTCCGGCCTCCGCCAGCCGTGGCCTTCGAGCAGCTTCCTGGCCGCCTCGTCGACGCAATAGCGCCAGGGGGTGAACACCCGCACATGGCCCCAATCCCGCAAATTGGCGGCGACACCATCGCCAGCTTCATAGACCTTTACCGGCAGGCCCCTGGCGATGAGATGAATGGCGGCGGCCAGGCCGACCGGACCGGCGCCGATGACGGCGATGGGCAGATCGTTTTGCATCAGTTTCTATCCTTCCGGTATTATCGAAATAACAGGCAAAAATTCAGGCAGCCGCGTCTTCCGCTGCCGGATTGCAGGCGGCATCGGCGCAGCATTCGTCGGCCAGGAAGCCGATGAGATCGTTCATCATGGGATAGTTGGCGCGACAGATCAGCGTCGTCGCCTGCCGCTCCTGGCTGACCAGCCCGGTCAGGATCAGGCGGTGCAGATGGTGCGACAGCGTCGAGGCGGCGATGCCGAGGCTCTCCTGCAGGAAGCCGACCGGCCGGCCCGCTTCGCCAGCCCGCACCAGGATACGATAGAGGTTCAGCCGCGTCGGATTGCCGAGCGCTTCCAGTTGCTTCGCTGCTTGTTCGAGTTTCATGGAAATAGCATGCGGCCGGCGACAGAAATCGTCAAGTCCTATTTCGAAGAATATCGAAATAGGCTTCAGACGACCCGCTTGCCGCTTGCGTCGACAACGACCTCGCCGTCCTCCTTGGTGAACGGGCCGATATCCGGATTGGGCAGGATATCGAGCACCTTTTCGGACGGCCGGGCCAGCACGACGCCGAGTGGTGTCACCACGATCGGCCGGTTGATCAGGATCGGATGCGCCAGCATGAAATCGAGGATCTCGTCGTCGCTCCATTTGGGATCGCCAAGGCCGAGTTCGGCATAGGGCGTGCCCTTCTCGCGCAGCAACTGGCGCGGCGTCATCGCCATCGCCTCGATCAGTTCGACGAGCCTTTCGCGCGACGGCGGCGCCTTCAGATATTCGATCACCCGCGGCTCCTCGCCGGACTGGCGGATGATCGCCAGCGTGTTGCGCGACGTGCCGCAGGCCGGGTTGTGATAGATGGTGATGGTCATTGCACGGCTTTCATCTCAGTGACGGTCTTGTCGGTGAAGGTCTTGGGTTCGGCCAACAGCCATCCGGCCAAGGCCAGCGCCAGCAGCGCGCCCGCCAGTTCCGCGGCAATGAAGGCCGGCACATCGGAGGGCCGGATGCCGGCAAACGTGTTGGAGAAGGCACGCGCAATGGCCACCGCCGGATTGGCGAAGGAGGTCGAGGCGGTGAACCAGTAGGCCGATGTGATGTAGAGCCCGACCAGCCAGGGGATGGCATCGCCCCGGAAGCGCAAGCCGGCAAGGATGGTGAAGACCAGGCCGAAACTCGCGACCAGTTCGGCCAGCCACTGCCCGTGCCCGCTGCGCACCGTCGCCGACACCTCGAGCAAGGGCAGGTCGAACATGGCATGCGCGACCAGCGTGCCGGCAAGGCCGCCGAGAATCTGGACCGTGATGTAGCCCAGCACGGCCAGCCAGCCGATGTCGCGCCGCAGCCCGAAAACCAGCGTCACGGCCGGATTGAAATGGGCGCCGGAGACCGGCCCCAGCGTGGTGATCAGCACCACCAGAATGGCGCCGGTGGGAATGGTGTTGCCGAGCAGGGAAAGTGCGACATCCCCGGTCAGCCGGCTGGCCATGATGCCCGAGCCGACCACCGTGGCAACCAGCATGGCGGTGCCCAGCGCTTCGGCTGCGAGGCGGCGTCGAAGGTCGGTCATGTCAAGCTCAACATTTGCAGGTCACGGCCTGGAGGATCGGCTGGCAAAGCTCCGGCGCGCCATTGCAGCAATCCTCCATCAGATAGGCGAGCAGATCGCGAAACCCGGTCATGTCGGCGGTATAGCGGATGCTGCGCCCGTCGCGCTCGGCACGCACCAGCCCGGCCTGGCCGAGGATCTTCAGATGCGCCGACATGGTGTTCTGCACCGCACCCAGCCGCGTCGCGATCTCGCCCGCCGGCACGCCCTCGGTCCCGGCCCGCACCAGCAGCCGGAACACCTCCAGTCTGGTTTCCTGGCCGAGCCCGGCGAGCGCCTGCAATGCTGTTGCCTTGTCCATCAATCCACATATCCAGATTTATGGATTAGTGGCAGTAGACCATGACAGTGGTGTGACGGCGATGGCTCACGCTTTGCGCCGGGAACCCGTCGTGCGTGGTTCGCTCAGATGCGGGCGCCAGCCATGCACGCGGTCGCGCCCGGCGGCCTTGGCGCCATAGAGGGCCTCGTCGGCGCGCCGCAGCAGATCGGCGATCCCGATCTCGGCACTCCCATCGAAAGTGGCGACCCCGATGCTGACGGTGACGATGCCCTTTTCGCTGCCGGCATGCGCAAGCCGGAGGTCGCGCACCTTGCCCCTAAGGGTCTCGGCGATGACGAAGGCGCCTCTGGCGTCGGTCTCGGGCAGGACGAGCGCGAACTCCTCGCCGCCATAACGGGCCGCGGCGTCGGCCGGCCGACGCGCCGTCGCCTCGATGCAGCGGCTGACGGCGCGCAGGCATTCGTCGCCCGCCGGGTGGCCATAATGGTCGTTGAACCGCTTGAACCAGTCGACATCGATGATGAGCAGGCTGAGGGGTATGGCGTTGCGCCTGCCGCGGGCGAATTCACGCGCCAGCGCATCGTCGAAGGCCCGCCGCGTCAGCAGTTCGGTCAGCCCGTCGCGATGCGCCAGGAGGTTCAGCTTCTCGTTGGCGGCCAGCAATTCCGCCTCGACCTGCTTGGCCTCGGTGATGTCGGAGAACACGCTCAGGCTGCCGCCATCGCCCGTCGGCCGGGTCCGCACGTCGAGCCAGCGCCCGTCGGCGAGCTGTATCTGGCGGTGGCTGGCATGCGTTTGCGTGACCATGATCTCGGCAATCCAGCCCTCGACGGCGTCGGGCGGCGTGATGCTTTCGCCGCGAGCGACCGAGGCACGCAATATATCGCGATAGTCGGTGCCGGGCACCCTGATGTCGGCCGTCTTCGGAAACATCGCGCGATACTGGGCGTTGCACAGAATGAGCTTTCCGGCGGGATCGAACATCACCAGGCCGTCGGCCATGTGCGTGAGCGCGTCTCCCAGCCTTGCCTGGCTTTCCGCCAGCTCGGTTTCCAGCCGCTTGCGTTCGGTGATATCGCGATTGTGCGTGATCAGGCCGATGACGGCTCCGGTCTTGTCGCGAAACGGCGCCTTCAGCGTTGCCAGCCAGCCATCTGTGCCGTCCTCATGGTGAAGATGCTGCTCGATGGTGGAGGCGACGCCGGACGCCAGGACGGCGAGCTCGTCCTCGCGGAATTCCCGCGCCGTTTCGCTGGGGTAAAAATCGAAATCCGTCTTGCCGATCAGCGCCTTCGCGTTGGCCGCGTGCATCAATTCGGCGGTCGCCGGATTGGCGGCGATGAAGCGTCCGTCGAGATCCTTGACATTGAGGCAGTCGGGCAAGGTCTCGACCACGGTCTTGAAGATGCGCCTCGACTGCAGCGCCTCGAGGCGACGCCGCTCCTGGTGGAGCGCCAGCCCCGACATCGCCACGGAGACAAAGATGAGCAGGCTGGAGGGAAACACCACCTGCGGCAGAACCGTCTGTACGACCGACCGCGGCAGGACGCTGAGGCCAAGCAGCGAGCCGGCCGCGGTCGCCGCGCCAAGGATCATGATGTCGCCCATGGTGGGCGCGCGGCCCCTGAGCGCAAGATTGCCGCCGACACCGACCAGCATGGTGGCCGCGATCCCGACCGCGCCGGCGAAGGCGCCGATGCCGCCCTCGAAGGTCCGGAAGGCACCGGCCATGACGCCGGCGACGATACCGGCGACAGGACCGCCGAAGAAGCCGGCAATGGCGATCATCGTCGCCCTGAGATCGACCAGCACGCCCGGCTGCAACTGCATGGGAGTCAGCATCAGGACGATGGCGCCGGCGCCCGTCAGCAGGCCGAAGGCCGCGGCCTTTACCGGGGCCGGCCTGCGATCCAGCCACACATGCGTGTGGATCCAGACCGAAACGAACATCGCAACGACCGCGAGATTGGCCAGCAATTCGGACCAGGGCGAACCCATTGCGCGCCTTTCCTGTCACCGGGCTTTCGCCGTATCGCCTCCTCGATAGTCCCTCAATGACAACAAAGTGTTACGTCAGGCATTTGACTCCCGGTCGAAGGAACCAGGCAAGCAGGGCCAACGGGCATGGCACATCCGGCGGCGCGATATCGGCTCGAAATCAGCCCCAGCGCATACCACCGACGAAGTCGATGAACGCCCTGAGCGGTGCCGGCGTCAGCCGCCGGCCGGGATAGTAGAGGAACGGGCCTGAGAATTCCTGCCACCAGGGCTTCAGCACCGGCTCCAGCCGGCCATCGTCGAAATAGGGGCGCAGCCAGTCCTCGAACAGCGAGACGATGCCGCCGCCGGCCACCGCCACCTCGAGCGCAAGCGCCATGGCCGTGCCGGTGCTGACCAGCAGCGGGCCGGTCGGCTCGACGCTCACCACCTCGCCGTCGCGTTCGAACTCCCAGGGCGGCGTCAGGCCGCTGGCGAAGCGGCCGCGCAGGCAGGCGTGACGGAGCAGGTCGCGCGGATGCTCGGGCCGGCCGTGCCGGTCGAGATAGGCCGGTGCGGCGGCGGCGGCGTAGTGCTGCCGGCGCGGGCCGATCGGCACGGCGATCATGTCCTGCTCCAGCCGCTCTTCATAGCGGATGCCGGCATCGCAGCCGCTCGCCAGTATGTCGACGAAACTGTCCTCGGCGGTCACTTCCACGCGAATGTCGGGATAGGCGGCGAGGAAAGGCGGCAACAGGCGCGGCAGCACCAGTTTCGCCGCGACGACAGGCACGTTGAGCCGCAGCGTGCCGGCGGGGCGGCCGCGAAAGCCGTTGACCACGTCGAGCGCCGCCTCGACTTCGCCGAGCGCCGGACCCAGTCGCTCGAGCAGGCGCGCGCCGGCCTCGGTGGGCGCGACGCTGCGCGTGGTGCGGTTGAGCAGCCGCACGCCGAGCCCGGTCTCCAGCCGCCGCACCGTCTCCGAGAGGCTGGAGGCGCTGACATTGCCCACCCGTGCCGCCTCGCGAAAACCGCCGGCGCGCGCCACCGCCATGAACGCTTGTAGGTCGCCGAGATCCGCTGCCATTGTTCGCCTTTTCGCACAGGTTGTGCCGATTGCACCATATTATCGCGCATGCGCGCTTTGTCTACATTGGGCCGATCCACAGGAGATGAGACCATGACCGACATCAGCAAGGCCGGAACCTTCAAACTCGGCGACCGCACCGTAAAGCGCCTCGGCTACGGCGCCATGCAACTGGCGGGACCCGGCGTCTTCGGCCCGCCCAAGGATCGCGACGCAGCCCTTGCCGTGCTGCGCGAGGCGATCGCCAGTGGCGTCGACCACATCGACACATCCGATTTCTATGGCCCGCACATCACCAACCAGATCATCCGCGAAGCGCTGCACCCCTACCCCGCCAACCTCACCATCGTCACCAAGGTCAGCGCCCGGCGCGGCGCCGATGCGTCCTGGCTTCCCGCAATGTCGCCCAAGGAGCTGACCGAGGCCGTGCACGATAATCTGCGCAATCTCGGGCTTGATGTGATCGAGGTCGTCAACCTGCGCTCCATGCATGGCATCCACGGCCCCGCCGAAGGATCGCTCGAGCCGCAGTTGAACACGCTCGCCGAATTGCAGCGCCAGGGCCTCATCCGCCATATCGGCATGAGCAACGTCACAGCGACCCAGATCGCCCAGGGGCGCGGCATCGCCGAGATCGTCTGCGTGCAGAACCAGTACAACATCGCGCACCGCGACGACGACGCGCTGATCGATGCGCTTGCCGCCGACGGCATAGCCTATGTGCCGTTCTTCCCGCTCGGCGGCTTCACGCCGCTGCAGTCGGACACGCTGGCCAATGTCGCCAGGAAACTCGGCGCGACACCGATGCAGGTGGCGCTCGCCTGGCTGTTGCGCCGCGCGCCCAACATCCTGCTCATCCCCGGCACCTCCTCGCTCAGTCATCTCCGCGAAAACCTGGCGGCGGCCGAACTCGACCTGCCGGCCGATGCGCTCAAAGTGCTGAACGGCATCGGCGGTGAAGCCGAGCAAGCGGCATAAGGCATTCCTGCTGTCGGCCGGCAGACTACCGGCTGCCGACCCTGGCGATCCGTGTCTGCGGATCGCAATAGATGCCGTAGAGCGTCTGCAGGATTCGCTCGACCTCCAGCGAAGCCAACCGGTAGTAGACCTGCTGGGCGTCGCGCCTCGTATCCACGAGCTTGAGCGCGCGCAACTTTGAAAGCTGCTGCGACAGCGCCGACTGGTTCATCGCAACCAGTTCGGCCAGTTCGTTCACGCTCGTCTCGCCGTCCAGCAGATGGCACAGGATCATCAGCCGTTTTTCATTTGCCATCGCGGCGAGCAGTTCGGACGCTTCGCGCGCCTGCTTGTCCAGGTCGGCTATTTTTATATTGCGCATATGAACACATTATCATATTAAGAGTTACGAATAATATTAGTCTGGCACGGCTGCCTGTCAAGTCGATGGATCGATGCCGATGCTTCGCACCGTCAAGGTCGCTTGATCAGCGTCAAGTCGCAGCCTGCCACAATGGCGCAAAATCAGCCAATCCCGCGCGGGATCAGCAGTGTTGGCGTTGCGCCAAAGCGACGCCGCAACGGAGGAAGAACATGGCGCATATAGTCGTCCTGGGTGCCGGGCTGGGAGGCACCATCATGGCCTACGAGCTTCGCGACGGACTGGCCGGGGAACACCAGGTTTCCGTCGTCAACAATGGCAGCCACTATTCATTCGTACCGTCCAACCCTTGGGTCGCCGTCGGCTGGCGCGACAGGCAAGCGGTGGAAATAGACCTTGCTCCGGTGCTGGCACGGCGCAAGATCGGTTTTCATCCGCAGGGAGCCAGGCGCGTCCACCCGGTCGAGCGCACGGTGGAACTCAAAGACGGCTCATCTGTCTCCTACGACTATCTGGTCATCGCCACCGGTCCCGAACTCGCTTTCGACGAGATCGAGGGCCTCGGGCCGGAGCACAACACCCAGTCAGTCTGCCACATCGATCACGCGCTCAAGGCCAGGACCGCCTTCGACGCGCTCGTCGCCAAGCCAGGCCCGGTCGTCATCGGCGCGGTCCAGGGCGCGTCCTGCTTCGGGCCGGCTTACGAATTCACCTTCATCCTCGACAAGGCGCTGCGCGACGCCTGGGTGCGCGACCGCGTGCCCATGACCTTCGTTACCTCCGAACCCTATATCGGCCATCTCGGCCTCGACGGCGTCGGCGACACCAAGGGCCTGATCGAGAGCGAGATGCGCCAGCATCACATCAAGTGGATCTGCAACGCCAAAGTCGACAAGGTCGAGCCCGGCAAGATGTTCATCCAGGAACTCGCCGACGACGGGTCGGTCCGGCAGGCGCATGAATTGCCGCACACCTATGCCATGATGCTGCCGGCCTTTCGCGGCGTGGCGGCGGTGCGCGGCATCGAGGGCCTGACCAATCCGCGCGGCTTCATCCTTGTCGACAAGCACCAGCGCAACCCGGCGTTCCCCGAAATATTCGCGGTCGGCGTCTGCGTCGCCATCCCGCCGATCGGCAAGACGCCGGTCCCCGTCGGCGTGCCCAAGACCGGCTTCATGATCGAATCCATGGTCACGGCGACGGCGCGCAACATCGGCCGACTGGTGGAGGGCAAGCAGCCTGACGCCCAGGGCACATGGAATGCGGTCTGCCTCGCCGATTTCGGCGATTCCGGCGTCGCCTTCGTGGCGCAGCCGCAGATCCCGCCGCGCAATGTCAACTGGTCGTCCTCCGGCAAATGGGTGCACACCGCCAAGGTCGGTTTCGAGAAGTATTTCCTGCACAAGATAAGGGCCGGCAAGTCCGAACCCTTCTATGAGCGCCTCGCATTGCAGGCGCTTGGGATCGATAAGCTCAAGCAGATCAAGGTCGAGGCATCGGCGGATGTGCCGGGAGCCTGACCGGCGCTAGCCGGCGGCGGGCGAGAGTTGCTGTCGCAAATTCGACGCCGCCTCTTGCGGTCGGTAGTTGTATTCTTATATTTAGATATCATCATATACAAATGGAGATGACAATGTCCCTCGACCGTTCCGTTCTCGCCTTCGCCGGCATCATGGTGCTGCTGTCCGTCGTGCTCACCGCCTTTGTCTCGCCGCTGTTCGTATGGCTGACGGTGTTCGTCGGCTTGAACATGCTGCAGTCGGCGTTCACCGGCTTCTGCCCCGCGGCGATGGTCTTCCGCAAGCTCGGCATCAAGCCGGGATGCGCGTTCTGAGGAAATCCGGATGCGCCTGCCTCTTTTGTTCGCCGCGCTGTTGGCGGCCTCTCCGACGCTTGCCGGCACGCTGACACTGGCGCCGACGACGGTGACCGAATGGAAAGCGGTCTATGGCCGTGTCGAGGCGCGCGACACCGTTCCGGCGCGCGCCCGTATCGGCGGCCTTGTTGTCGATCTGGCCGTCACGGAGGGCGAGCAGGTCAAGGCGGGGCAGAAGATCGCGACCGTCCAGGACGACAAGATCGCGTTTCAGGTCGCCGCTCTGGACGCCCAGCTTCGTGCTCTGCAGGCGCAGCTGGACACCGCGCAGTCCGAACTTGCCCGTGGCCAGACGCTGGTCGACAAGGGCGTCATGACCGCGCAGCGTCTCGATCAGCTGCGCACCGAAGTCGACGTCGCGCGCAACCAGCTTGCCGCGACCGAGGCGCAGCGATCGGTGATCGTGCAGCAGGGCGCCGAGGGCGATGTTTTTGCTCCCGGCGACGGCCGCGTGCTGACCGTGCCGGTGACGCGTGGCGCGGTCATCATGGCCGGTGAGGTTGTGGCCACCATTGGCGGCGGCGGGGTGTTCCTGCGGCTTGCCGTTCCGGAGCGTTACGCGGCGTCGCTGAGCGAGGGAGCCGCCATCCGTATCAATGCCGGCGGCAAGGAGGCTCCCGGCCGCCTCGCCAAGATCTATCCGCAGATCGACAATGGCCGCGTCATCGCCGACGTCGAGGTCGATGATCTCGACACCAATTTCATCGACGCCCGCGTCCTGGTCGAGCTGCCGGTCGCCGAGCGCTCCGCGCTGCTGGTGCCGGCTTCGGCCATCCAGATCCGTTCGGGGATCGATTTCGTGCGCGTCGCCGCAGGCGGCGGCAGTGTCGAGCGCGCGGTGGTAACAGGCGAGCGGTCCAGGCGCGCCGACGGCGACTATGTCGAGATCCTGACCGGTCTTGCGGCCGGCGACGTCGTGGTCACGCCATGAAAGGTCCCGCCTCGTTCGGCATTGCCGGCGCGCTGACGCGGGCCTTCATCGCGTCGCCGCTGACGCCGCTGTTCCTGGTCGCCGCCTTCGCCTTCGGGCTGGTGGCGCTGCTCACGCTGCCGCGCGAGGAGGAACCGCAGATCTCGGTGCCGATGGTCGACATCTTCGTGCGCGCCGACGGGCTGAAGGCCGACGACGCCGTCAAGCTGATCACCGAGCCGCTGGAGACGATCGTCAAGGGCATCGACGGCGTCGAGCATGTCTATTCGCAGACGCGAGACGACCAGGCGATGGTCACCGCCCGCTTCATCGTCGGCACCTCGTCGGACACTGCCGTGCTGCGCGTCCACGACAAGGTGCGCGCCAACATGGATCGCATTCCCGTCGGCGTGCCCGAGCCGCTGATCGTCGGCCGCGGCATCGACGACGTCGCCATAGTCACGCTGACGCTGTCGCCGAAGCCGCAGACAGCCGCGCGCATGACAGCCAACGACCTCACCCGCATCGCGCGCGAACTGCGCACCGAGATCGCCAAGATCGACAATGTCGGCCTGACCTATCTGGTCGGCGACACCGGTGAGATCATCCGCGTCAATCCGAACCCTGAAAAGCTCGCCCTTTACGGTGTCACCCTGCAGCAGCTCGCCGCCAAGGTGTCGGGCGCCAACGAGGCCTTTCCCGCCGGACGTGTGCGCGACAAGGGCGAGCAGATCGACATCGTCGCCGGCGAGACATTGGCCTCGCCAGACCAGATCGGCAACCTGCTCTTGACCTCGCGTGACAACCGCCCCGTCTATGTCCGCGACGTGGCCGGCGTCGCCTTCGCCGCCGACGCCGGTGATACGCTGGTGTCGACGGTCACCAGGGCCGGCGTTGGTGTCGAGCGCGTGCCGTCGGTCACGCTCGCCATCGCCAAGCGCGCGGGATCGAACGCGGTCGCCGTCGCCGACGCCATTCTGCACCGGGTCGCATTGCTCCAGGGCGGGCTGATATCAGGCGACATCTCGATCGACGTGACGCGCAATTACGGCGAGACCGCCAACGACAAGGCCAATGAGCTCCTCTACCATCTCGGCCTGGCGACGATCTCGATCATCGTGCTGGTCTGGGTCGCCATCGGCCGCCGCGAAGCGATGGTCGTGGCCGTCGTCATTCCGGTGACCATCCTGCTCACGCTGTTTGCCTCGCGCGTCATGGGCTACACGCTGAACCGCGTCTCGCTGTTCGCGCTGATCTTTTCCATAGGCATTCTCGTCGACGATGCCATCGTCGTGATCGAGAACATCTCCCGCCACTGGGCCATGGGCGGCGGCCGCGATCGCCGGCAGGCGGCAATCGAGGCGGTGGCGGAGGTCGGCAACCCGACCATCGTCGCCACCTTGACCGTGGTCGCCGCACTGCTGCCGATGCTGTTCGTCTCGGGAATGATGGGCCCCTATATGAGCCCGATTCCGGCCAATGCCTCGGCGGCGATGATCTTCTCCTTCTTCGTCGCGGTGATGGTGACGCCGTGGCTGATGCTCAGGCTTGCCGGGCGGGCGCCGGTGCATGCCCGTCAGGATCATGGCAATGGCGGCCCGCTCGGCCGCGCCTACACCGCCGTCGCCCGGCCGATCCTGGCCTCGAAGACGGCGAGCTGGGCCTTCCTGCTCGTCGTCGGCGTGCTGACCCTGGGCTCGCTCGCGCTGTTCTACACCGAGCATGTCACGGTCAAGCTCCTGCCCTTCGACAACAAGTCCGAACTGTCGGTGACCATCGACCTGCCGGAAGGGTCTTCCGTCGAAGCCACAGATGCGGTGGCGCAGGCCGTCGCCGCCAGGGTTCTCGAGTTGAAGGAGGTTCGATCGGTCCAGACACATGCCGCGACGGCGGCACCCTTCAACTTCAACGGCCTCGTCCGCCATGCCGTCCTGCGCACCGAGCCGCAGCAGGGCGACGTGGCGCTCAACCTGCTGCCGAAGGCGAACCGTGCCCGCTCCAGCCATGAGATCGCGCTCGACGTCCGCCAGCGCATCGCCACGATCCCCGTACCGCAAGGCACCAGCCTGAAGGTGGTCGAGCCGCCGCCCGGCCCGCCGGTGATGGCGACGCTGCTGGCCGAGATCTACGGACCCGACGGCGAGACCCGCCGCAAGGTCGCCGCCAGGATCGAAACGGCGTTCCGCTCCGTGCCTTTCATCGTCGACGTCGACAATTCCTGGGGACAGCCCGCACGCCGGCTGCGCGCCACGATTTCCACCGACGATGCGGAGTTCTTCCATGTCGAGGAAAGCGACGTCTTCGACACGCTTGCCATCCTCAATGGGGGCAGGACCGTCGGCTATTCGCATCGCGGCGGTGGCCGCCAGCCGATCCCGATCCGCATCGAGCGGCCGAAGGGCGAAAGGACGCTCGACGAGCGCTTCCTGACCACCTCCATTCCGGCCAATGTCCTGCCTGGCGACCGCGGCGTGGTCGAACTCGGCGATGTCGTGCGGGTGACGCCGGAGCGCGCTTCGTTCCCGGTGTTCAGGCACAACGGCCGCGCCGCCGAAATGGTGACGGCCGAGCTTGCCGGCAGCTTCGAGGCGCCGCTTTACGGCATGCTCGCCGTCAGCAAGGCCATCGACGCGCAGGACTGGACCGGACTGCAGAAGCCCGCAATCTCGCTGCATGGCCAGCCGGAGGATGAAAGCCGGCCGACGCTTTTGTGGGACGGCGAATGGGAAGTCACCTGGGTGACCTTCCGCGACATGGGGGCGGCCTTCGGCGTCGCGCTGCTCGGCATCTACATCCTCGTCGTCGCCCAGTTCGGCTCGTTCAAGGTTCCCCTGGTGATCCTGACGCCGATCCCGCTGACCTTCATCGGCATCCTCGGCGGGCACTGGCTGTTCGGGGCGCCGTTCACGGCGACCTCGATGATCGGCTTCATCGCGCTGGCCGGCATCATCGTGCGCAATTCGATCCTGCTGGTCGACTTCATCCGCCATGCGGCGTCGCCCGACAGACCGTTGAGCGAGGTGCTGATCGAGGCCGGCGCGATCAGATTCAAGCCGATCCTGCTTACGGCGCTTGCCGCCATGATCGGCGCGGCGGTGATCCTGACCGATCCGATCTTCCAGGGGCTGGCGATCTCGCTGCTGTTCGGCCTGGCCTCCTCGACGCTGCTGACGGTGCTGGTCATCCCCGCGATCTACCGGGTGCTTCGCACGTAAAAAGGCCGCCGCAGGGGAAAACCTGGCGGCGGCCGAACTGGAGTTGCCGGCCGACCCGCTCGACGTGCTGGACGACATTGCGGACGAAAGACGGGAGCCTGGGGTTTCAAGCTATATTTCCCCGAGCTCTCCCAGCCCCGTAAAGCGCGTTGACGGCTCAGGCAAAACCACATATAGAACCAACTAGTTCCAGAACTGATTGGTTCCGTAATGGCTCATCAAGTCTCGCTCGACGACACATTCGCCGCCCTCGCCGATCCCACGCGCCGGGCGATCCTGGCCCGGCTGCTCGACGGCGAAGCGTCGGTTGCCGAACTGGCGCAGCCTTTCGCGCTCACCGTGCGCGCGGTCTCCAAACATGTCGGCGTGCTGGAACAGGCCGGCCTCGTCACCCGCAGCCGGGCGGCGCAAAAGCATCTCAGCCGCATCGAACTCAAGCCGCTGCGCGACATCGACCGCTGGCTCGACGACTACAGAAAACTCTGGGAAGACCGCTTCGACCGGATGGAGGATCTGCTGCGGCACGGCGCGGACAGGCCGGAATGAGCGCGCCCGCGACCGCCGACCGCAGCTTTGCCATCGAGCGGATCTTCAACGCGCCGGTCGAACGCGTCTTCCGGCTGTGGACCGATCCGCTTCTGGTGGCGCAGTGGTGGGGCATCAGGGACTGCACCGTCCCCTTTTGCGTGCTCGACGTGCGCGTCGGCGGCCGCTGGCGCATCGACATGCTGACCGCGGGCGGCGCGCTCTACCGCAACCAGGGCAGCTATCTCGAAGTCGTCGAGAACGTCAGGCTGAGTTATTGCGACGATCCCGATCCTGAAATCCGTGAATGGGCCGGCAAGCCGCCGGGTCGGAGCCGCCACACGGTGAACTTCACGCCCGACGGCGCGCGCACCCATGTCCATTTCGAGGTGACGCTGGAGACTGCCGCCGACCGCGAACGCCTGCTGGCGCTCGGCATGCGCGGCGGCTGGATGCAGAGCTTCGACCGGCTGGAACAGCTGATAGGCAAGGGAGCCGACCATGCTGGCTGAGAACGCCAAACCGACCACGCAAGCCGTGCTGTCGCGGGATGGAACGCCGATCGCCTGTGAGCGGCGCGGCCAGGGCCATCCGCTCATCCTCGTCGACGGCGCGCTCTGCTCGCGCGCCATGGGTCCGAGCGGTCCGCTTGCCAAGGCGCTGGAAGGCGATTTCACCGTGTTTCGCTACGACCGCCGCGGCCGTGGCGACAGCGCCGACACCGCGCCCTACACGGTCGAGCGCGAGGTCGATGACATCGAGGCCGTGCTGCGGGCGGCAGGCGGTGAAGCCTATGTCTGGGGCATGTCTTCCGGCGCCATGCTGGCGCTGATGGCGGCAGCCCGCCTGCCCGGCATCGGGAGGCTTGCACTCTACGAAGCGCCGCTGATCGTCGACGACAGCCGCGCGACGACGCAAGGCGACTGGGCAGCGATCCGGCAAGCCATCGCCGACGACAGGCGCGGCGACGCCGTGAGCGCCTTCCTCAAATCGGTCGGCATGCCCGGCCTGCTGATCGCCGTCATGAAGCTGACGCCGATCTGGCGCAAGCTCAAGGCAGTGGCGCATACGCTGCCTTACGACGGCGCCATCGTCGCCGGCGACCAGCTCGGCAAGCCGCTGGACCGCGCCCGCTGGACCACGCTCGGCGTGCCGACATTGGTGACCGATGGCGGGAAAAGCCCGCCATGGATGCGCCATGGCAACAAGGCGTTGGCGCAGGCGCTGCCCAATGCCCGCCACCAGACGCTGGCAGGCCAGAACCACATGCTGAAACCCGCCGCGCATGCGCCGGTGCTGACGGCGTTCTTCAACGGGCGGCATTGAGCGCGCACGCCGGCCCGACGCGAACAACAGGGAATTTGACCATGCAGCTTCGGCATATACTCGCCATCGCTTTCACAATGGCGGCCTTACCCGCAACCAGCAGGGTGCTCGCGCATGTGAACGGGGCCAGCACGGCCCGGCTCTGACCTGGATCAAAACCGGATTCCTGAAAAGCGGCTAGAAACGCCTGAACAGCGCCCGCCCCGTGGGCGGCGAAGGCAAGATCAGGAGAAAGGCATTGAGCCGCCTGCATATCGAAAACCATCAGGTGTCGCGCATCGGCTGGCTGCGCGCCGCCGTCCTGGGGGCCAATGACGGCATCGTCTCGACCGCGAGCCTGATCGTCGGCGTGGCGTCGGCCGCCGCGCCGGCTTCGCAGGTTCTGGTCGCCGGCATAGCCGGCCTGGTGGCGGGCGCCATGTCGATGGCGGCCGGCGAATATGTCTCGGTCAGTTCCCAGTCGGACACCGAGAATGCCGACCTCGCCCGCGAACGCCAGGAGCTCGAGACCCAGCCCGAATTCGAGCGTGAGGAGTTGGCGCAGATGTACGTCAAGCGCGGCCTGGCGACGGACCTCGCCCGCCAGGTCGCCGACCAGCTCATGGCCAGGGATGCGCTGGCCGCGCATGCCCATGACGAACTCGGCATTTCGGACATGACCACGGCGCGGCCGATCCAGGCGGCGCTGACCTCGGCGACGACCTTCAGCGTGGGCGCGGCGATGCCGCTCATCATGGTGCTGGTGTCGCCGGGCTCGATGCTGGTGCTGGCGGTCTCTCTTGCGTCCCTGCTGTTCCTTGCCCTGCTGGGCGCCATCGGCGCCAAGGCGGGCGGCGCCAACATCCTTCGCGCAACGTTGCGCGTGACCTTCTGGGGCGCCTTCGCCATGGCGCTCACCGCCGGTATCGGCGCGCTGGTCGGCACCGCGGTGTAAGCGGCCGCCCACCTGCCCGGCCGCTTATGCCATCACCCGCCGACCGCGACCTGGATCCAGGACAAGGCCACCGCTTGCGATTGCCGCGCCTCCCATGCCATCTGTCCGGTACCAACGGACCGACCCGAAGCAGAATGGCAGCACGACCGACATCGCCCACAGCCAGGCCATCAGGCGTCAGCCTCAACCGCGCGCTGTCGAAACTCGGCCTGTGCTCGCGCACGCAGGCGCAGGTGCTGATCGCGGAAGGGCGCGTGCGCGTCGGCGGCAAGGTGGTCCGCGACGCCGCGCTGCGCGTCGACCTGAACCGCGACCGCATCGTCGTCGATGGCGCGCCCGTCATTGCCGAGCGCAAGGTCTATGTCATGCTCAACAAGCCACGCGGGCTGGTCACCACCCGCGACGACCCGCAGCAGCGCGACACCGTCTATGCCTGCCTCGAAGGGCTCGATTTGCCCTTCGTCTCGCCGGTCGGCCGCCTCGACAAGGCCAGCGAAGGCCTATTGCTGATGACCAACGACACGCATTTCGCCAACCGGTTGATGGACCCGGCCTCGCATCTGCCCAAGACCTATCACGTCCAGGTCGGCACGGTGCCTGACGAAGCGATGCTGGAGGCGCTGCGCGCGGGCGTCACCGTCGATGGCGAGACCCTGACCGCCACTTCAATCACGCTTTTGCGCAGCGGCGGCCGCACCGCCTGGCTGGAGATCGTGCTCGACGAGGGGCGCAACCGCCACATCCGCCGCCTGCTCGCCGCGCACGGCATCGAGGTCAGGCGCCTCATCCGCATCGCCATCGGGCGCTTGCCCCTGGGAGACCTCGCCAAGGGCGCGGCGCGGCATTTGACGCCGGAGGAGTTGGCGTTGCTGGAAGGCTGAGCAAGCGTCCCGCCCGCCAGACCGCAAGCGGCCAGGTTCATTTTTTCCGTCGGGAGTTTGCGCCAGAGCGAGGAGATGGACCGGCGGCCCATCACGCCTTGTTGGTGATCCACATGCTTGGCGCGCCGACCACGCCGGCGCTCGCCATCGTCTCTTTCAATTTTGGGTTCTTGATGAAGGCCTGTGCCTCGGCGACACTGGCGAAATCATGGGTCACCGTGACGTCGTTGGGGTTGTCCGCCGCCTGATAGACGGTCTCTCACGATCGGTAGTCAGTATTTGCACGGTATATTAGTAAATGTTAAATTAAAGACTGGAGCCGCGATTGGTATGCGGCTCGCGACCATTCCGGCGATCGCTCGCCGCCGTGGAGAAACTGGTAATCAGAAACCGGAACACGGGAGGATGAAATGACTTTCAAGCATTGTCTGCTGGCCGTCGTTTTCACGTCACTCTGCATGGGATCTGCTCAGGCCCAGCCTGCGAAAGAAGCCATCGAAGCCGCTAATGCCGAGTTCGTGAAGGCGTACAACAGCAAGGATGCGGCCGGGGTTGCCTCGAAATACACGGATGATGCGGCCGCATTCCCGCCGGATATGGCGCGGGTCGACGGCCGCCAGAATATCCAGAAGCTATGGCAGGGCGCGATGGATATGGGCATATCGGAGCTCACGCTCACGACGCTTGATGTCCAGGAAAGCGGAGATTTTGCGTTCGAGTCCGGGAGTTTCTCCCTCAAGGCGCCGGGCAAGGATTCGAAGCTGGTGGATGCCGCCGGGAAGTATGTCGTGGTCTGGAGGAAGGGTCAGGACGGAGGCTGGAAGCTCTACCGGGACATATGGAACTCCGACCCCGGGAAATGAGTCCGCATGCAGCCATCCCCGCCTGCGGATGGTGCTCGCAAGCGACTGATCTGGCTGTAGGCCTGAACGCGGGGAATAATGGCGATAAGGGTGATCGGAACGGGCTTTGGCCGGACAGGAACGGACTCGATGCGCGAGGCGCTGACGATCCTTGGCTTCGGCCCCTGTCACCACATGTCCGAAGTCATGGGCAATGAAGACCAGAAGCGGCTTTGGCGTGCGCTGGCGAAGGGCGCGGCGCCAGACTGGAACCAGCTGTTCGCGGGCTACGCGTCCTGCATCGACTGGCCCTCGGCGCACTATTGGCGTGATCTGATTGAGTTCTATCCGAATGCCCGGGTCATCCTGACATACCGATCTCCGGAAAGCTGGTGGGCAAGCTTCGAGAAAACGATCCTCGCGAGTATCAGCCAGAGCACGGATCAGGAATCGCTGGGTCTTGCCCTGATCTCCAGGCAAGTCTTCGACGGCCGGCCGCACGATCGCGCCAATGCCATAGCCGTCTACGAGGCCAACGTAAGGGCGGTCATTGCGACAGTGCCGCCTGGTCGGCTGCTGGTCCACAATCTCGGAGATGGGTGGAAGCCGCTCTGCCTGCATCTCGAAGTGCCGGTGCCGGACAAGCCCTATCCCAATCGCAACAGCACCAAGGACTTTCAGTCGGCTCTTGCACAGAACTAGTTGGCCGTCTGCAAGGAGCGCGTTAGCGGACGTTCCGTACGGCGACCACTGCACGTTTAATTGGCCACAATGTTCACGAATGAGAGCCGCCTGATCCGCGCCCGCGAAAGATTTTCGCCGCCCCACCGATGATTTCCGCCCGCCCGCGCTGTCCTCATCCATAGGCGCCGGAATTGTCCGGGCCGGAACAGTGAGGTGATCCATGCGATCGTTGCAAGGTCAAAATGTCGTCGTGGTCGGAGGCAGCCGGGGTGTCGGCCGCTCGATCGTGGAAGCCGCGCTCGGCGAAGGCGCAAATGTGCTTGCCGTCGCCCGCGGCGCGGAAGCCTTGAAGGAGCTCTCCTGGGAAGCGTCCGGAGTCAGCACGCTGGCCGCCGACGCCACGCAGGACACGGCGCCCGATAGGGTGTTCGTCGCGCTGCAGCCGGATGTGCTGGTGATCTGCGCCGGCGCCTTCGCGCCGTCAGCCTCCATCCAGGACCAGAGCTGGGACGATTTCTCGGCGAATTGGGAGACGGACGTCAAGGCATCGTTCCTGTTCTGCAGGGCAGCACTTCAGGGCCGGTTGAAGCCGGGCAGCCGCGTGGTGCTGATCTCCAGCGGCGCGGCATTCAGCGGCGGACCGCCGAACTCCGGCGGCTACTCCGGTGCCAAGCAGATGCAGATGTTCCTTGCCGCCCACAGCCAGAAGGAGGCCGACCGGCTTGGCCTTGGCCTGCGCTTCATGGCACTGGCGCCGATGCGCATCATGGCCGGCACCGGCGTCGGCCAGCACGGCATTGCGAGCATCTCCGCCTATCTCGGCATCAGCCCGGCGGATTTCCTGGCCAGCCTGAGCGATGTGCAGACGCCCGCCGATGTCGGGCGCGCCGTGGTGGCGCTGGCCGGCGGCAAAGTGCCAGGCATCGCCTTCACGGTGAGCGGCAGCGGCCTTGCCGCGGCGGCATGAGGCGCGCAGGATGCGAGACGAACTCCGCATGGCAGGCTCGACATGACAGACGCTCCCGGCCCGCTTGAGCCGCTGGGCCCGACCGGCGGGCCGATCCTCGATCGGCCTGCCTTCGAGCGCCTGACGATGGCCCACCGCCGGGCGCTGAAGCTGCACTGCTACCGGATGATGGGCTCGCTGCACGAGGCCGACGATCTCGTCCAGGAGACGTTCCTCAAGGCCTGGCGCGGCCGCGCGCAATTCGACGGGCGCGGCTCGCCGCGCGGCTGGCTCTACACGATCGCCACCAACGCCTGCCTCAACGCCATCAAGGCGCGGTCGTCGGCGCACCGCGTCCTCGAAATGCCCGCGCGGCCGCCGAGCGAAGGGCGCGCAGCCGCCGGGCCGGCGGTCGAACTCTCCTGGCTGGAGCCCTACCCCGACGCCGAGCTGCCGGACCTTGTCGATGGCGAGCCCGGCCCGGATGCGCGCTACGAGACAAATGAGGCGGTGCGGCTGGCCTTCGTCGCCGCCATCCAGTTGCTGCCGCCGAGGCAACGCGCATCCCTGCTGCTGTGCGACGTGCTGGGCTGGTCGGCGCTGGAGACCGCGCAATTGCTGGGCGGTTCGACCGCCTCGGTCAACAGCGCCCTGCAGCGGGCGCGCGCGACGCTTGGCGAGCGCTATCCCGGGGGACGGCCCGAGCAGCGATCGCAGCCCAACCGAGAGGAAGGTGCGCTGCTCGAACGCTATATCAGCGCCTGGCAGGCCGCCAATCTCGACGGCTTCATCGCGCTGCTGCGCGAGGACGCCACCTACCACATGCCGCCATGGCGCGACTGGTACCAAGGACATCAGGCAATCCTCGGTTTCTTCAAAACCGTGTGGGGCAATTTCGCCGGCTACCGCGCCGTGGCGACACGGGCCAACGGCCAGCCGGCGGTCGCGATCTATGCCCGGCGCCATCAGGAGTCCGAATGGCGCGCGCAATCGCTGCATGTCATCGAGCCGGCCGATGGCGCTATCGCCTCGCTGACGATCTATGTCGCCCCGCTCGGCCCTGCCCTGTTCGCCGCCTTCGGCCTGCCGCCGGTCTGGTCCGGACCGGAAGCGTAGCCGTCGCCTCCACTCCTGACGGAAAGCTGGCAGGAGGCCTGGCCTATAGAACGGCCGGGAGCCCGGCCGTGGCTTCAGCCATCAAGGAGCCAACAATGAATTTCGTCTCTGTCCGCATCATCACCTCGGACGTTCAGCGCCTCGTGCGCTTCTACGGCGAGATCACCGGCATGCCGGTGACGGTCTACACGGAAGACTTCGCCGAACTCGCGACACCTTCCGGCACGCTGGCGATCGGCAGCACGCGCACCTTGATGCTGTTCGGCGGCGACATCGCCCGCCCCGCCGACAACCACACGGCCATCCTCGAATTCCGCGTCGGCGATGTCGATGCCGAATTCATCAGGCTGTCGGACTTCATCAGGGACATGACCGTGCAGAAGCCGACCACCATGCCCTGGGGCAACCGCTCGCTGCTGTTTCGCGACCCCGACGGCAATCTGGTGAATTTCTTCACGCCGGTGACGGCGGAAGCGATCCGGAAGTTCGATAAGTAGGAGGCGGACGCGCGGTTTGAGTTGGTTCAGCGCCTGGCATCGGGGATTGGCTGAAGCCACCCAACGCGTCGTCATCCTAGGGCGAAGCAGGAGCGCAGCTCCGTCGCGGAGACCCTAGGATCCATGCCGGGACCTTCGACGTAGAGTGCAGCGGAGCAGTATTCTGCACCGTAGCGGCGCCTAGAAGTCGCGGCATGGATCCTCGGATCTGCGCCGCGTCGCTTCGCTCCTTGCTCCGCCCGTGGATGACGAAGCGATGCGCGTTCCCGCGAGTGGGCCGCAGCGATGCCCGCTACTTCAGGTTCCATTTGCGCACGACCGGCTCGCCGGGATCATGCTCGTAGCCGAGCACGCTGATGCTTGCCGTATCGAGCACGAACAGCGCGCCGCCTTCCGGCGGCAGGCCGAGCCAGCGGGCGGCGAGCACGCGCAGGAAATGCGCGCTGGAAAAGATCAGGATCGAGCCGCCAGCTTCGCGAAGCTGTCTGATGATCCTGTCGGCGCGGGCGCCGACATCGGCGGCCGTCTCGCCTCGCGGGCAGCCGTCGCGAAACACGTTCCAGCCTGGCCGCTCGGCCAGGATGTCCTTGGTGGTGCGCCCCTCATAGGCGCCGTAGTCCCACTCCTGCAGATCATCGTTTCTGACGCTCTCACCGCCAAAGCCAGCCAGCACGCTGGTGTTGTAGGCGCGCTGCGAGGGGCTCGACCACACCGCCGAGAACGACAGGCCCGCGAGCCGCTGCGCCACGCCCCGCGCGGCGGCCTCGCCCGCCACCGTCAGCGGCATGTCGGTGCGGCCGGTGTGCTGCCCCGAAAGGCTCCACGCCGTCTCGCCGTGCCGGACCAGATGGATTTGCGGATACGCGCTGCTCATACGCTCGGCCCTTCGTTGATGTCGGGCCAAAGCTGTAGCGGTCGGCGCAAGGGAGCGAAAGACCCGGCGACCATCGCGGCAGGCGGTCGGGGCGCAACCGAGCCAAAGCCAACAGGGATACCGGAAGATCGCCGCGGCACGCCCCTCGTCTGGCCCTGATCCACATGACGCTGGCCCTGTGAGCAGCCCGGCGGCGCAACTATATCAGGAGGGAGCCACCAAGGCTCCCGCCCCCAAGGGCGCCAACCCTTGCATAACAGGTCAGATCATCATGTACAAACATCTGCTCATCGCCACCGACGGGTCGGAACTGGCCGACAAGGGTGTTGCCCATGGCCTTACATTGGCAAAAGGCATCGGCGCCGCCGTCACCTTCGTCACCGTCTCGGAACCGTTCCCCATCTTGGCCTGGGGCGGCGCGATGGCCGGCTACGCGGCGGGCGACGAACTGGTCGTCTACCAGGAAGAGGCGCGTAAATATGGCAAGGAGGTTCTGGCCAAGTGCAAGGCCTCGGCCGATGCAGCGGGCGTGTCCGCCAAGCTTGTGCATGTCGAGGACAAACGGCCCGCCGAGGCGATCCTGGAACTGTCGCAGGCGCAGGGCTGCGACCTGATCGTGATGGCCTCGCATGGCCGCCGCGGCCTGGGCAAGCTGCTTCTGGGCAGCCAGACTGCGGAAGTGCTGTCCTACACCGCGATTCCGGTTCTGGTCGTTCGGTAATAGATCGGCCGGCGCTCATGCCCTTGAGGTCAACGCGGCAGGATTTATATTGTACGGATTCAATCCGTACGGTATTATCATGAGCAAAGGGGATACCTATGCCGCGCAACGTCAGTGACAACGGTCGAATCGATTTTCGGATTGCGCCCGAAGCGAAAGCTGTGATCGCTCGTGCGGCGGCCTTGTCGAATGTCGGCCTGACCGAGTTCGTCACGCGTTCGGCACTGCGTGACGCCCAAGCCACGATCGAGCGCGCGGAACATCTTGCGCTATCAGAACGGGACAGTCTGCGTATCCTCGACCTGCTTGAGAACCCACCCTCCCCGACCAACCGTCTTATCCGCGCCGCCAAGGCCGGTCAGACCCTCGCGTGAACTCCACTACCTGGCAGGAAACGCCGATCGGGAAACAGCATGACCGTGCCGCCTTCGACTGCGGCGACACGGACCTCGACACCTATTTGCAGCGCTTCGCCCGTCAAAACCATGAAAGCGGTGGCGCGAAAACTTTCGTTGCCGTGACGGCGCAAGATCCTTCGCGCATCCTAGGGTTCTATTCTCTCAGCCCGGCTTCGATCGACTTTGTCCGGACGCCGGCCATCGCCAGACGCGGCCTTGGCCGCTATGAGGTGCCGGTCTACCGTCTAGGTCGGCTCGCAGTGGATCGTTCGATACAAGGCCGTGGCCTCGGCGGCGGTTTGCTGCTCGCTGCCGGAAAGCGCTGTATGGCAGTCGCGGAGGAAGTCGGCGGCGTTGCCTTGCTGATCGATGCCAAAGGGGATCAGGCGGCACGCTGGTATGAGGGTTACGGTGCGGTCCGTCTCGACGACGCGCCGTTGTCCCTGATCCTGCCTTTCGCCGTTATCGCCAAGGCGATAGCTGCGTTCTGAACGCCTGCGGCGGTGCTGGTGGTTCGCTAAGCCTGGCCCTTGGAGGCAGAATCCGGCATGCGTCAGCTATTCGTTTAGCCGTGCCGGAGGGAAACAACGAATGGCGCATGAGGATCACACCAGGGTAATCCCCGGGAGAACGCCGCAATCGGCGGCCATGCTGGCGGACGTCAAACGGGCGATGGCGATCACCGCCCGTCTCAACCGGTTGACGTTCAACGACGCGGACGAGGTCCGCGCCCTGTTCAGCGAACTCATCGGCAGGAAGGTCGACGACAGCTTCCTGCTGATCCCGCCCTTCTACGCGACCGGCGGGGCCGACACCCGCGTTGGCCGCAATGTCTTCATCAATCAGAACTGCACGTTTTATGATCTTGGCGGGCTCGACATTGCCGACGATGTGCTGATCGGGCCGAATGTCAGCCTCATCACGTCAGGCCATCCGCTCGAACCGTCGCGGCGCCGTGCCTTCACGACAGCAAGGCCGATCGTCATCGAGCGCAATGTCTGGATCGCCGCCGGCGCGACGGTCATCGGCGGCGTGACCATCGGCGAAAATTCCGTCGTCGCGGCGGCCTCGGTGGTGACCAGGGACGTTCCCGCGAACACGCTTGTCGGCGGCAACCCGGCGCGGGTTATCAGGTCGATTGCCGAGTGAGTCCACCTCACATCAGCGCCTCCAGCGCGAGATACACCCCCAGCGCCAGCAACCCGACAAAGAACACCTTTCGAAAAGTCTCGACGCTCATCCTCTGGCGCAGCGCCTGGCCGATGAACAGGCCGCCCAGCGCCGGCAGCAGCGCCAGGATCGAGCCCGTCAGTTGCGCCGTCGGCGACGCGAAAGCGCCTGTCCTAAACAGGCCGAGGGCAAGCGCCGCCGTCGAGACGGTGAAGGACAGGCCGAGCGCCTGGATGAGATCTTCCTTCTCCAGCCGCATCGACTGCAGATAGGGCACCGCCGGAATGACGAAGACGCCGGTGGCGCCGGTGACCAGCCCGGTCGCCACGCCGACCAGCGGGGACATCAAGGCCTCGTGGCGCACCGGCGTGGTGAAGCCAAGCCTGAGGAGGCCGAGAATGGCGTAAAGCACCAACGCCGCGCCGAGCCCGGCCGAGGCCGCGCCCGCATGCGCGCCGGTGAGCACCCCTGCCCCGGCGACGGTGCCCAGCATGATGCCGGCCATCATCGTCCACAGCCGCCTGCACAGGCCGCCGAAGGCGGGGCCGGTGAACAGCTGCCAGAGATTGGTGACCAGCGACGGGATCAACAGCAAAGCGGCGGCCTCGGCCGGCGGCATCGTCACCGCCAGCAGGCCCATCGCCACGGTCGGCAGGCCCATGCCGACGACCCCCTTGACGAAACCGGCGGCGAGGAAAACGGCGCCGATCCAGGCGATGATGCCGGCGCTCAGCATGCCCACGGGATCAATCATGCAGCAGCATGTCAGCCGCATCGGCATCCGGTTTTGCCGGCACGGCATCATGGCGGGCGGGAACCGCCGTCGCGCATCCGCGCAGGCCAGGCTGCGCCTGCGCCATGGCAAGCGAGGCCACGGCGATCGCAAGCGCCATCGCCATGCCTTCAAGAATACCAAGCCGGCCTGTCGCTTTTTCGCCCATCGCAAACCTCCATCGCAAAAGATTTGACCGACATCCGGCCCGCGCACAATGTGGAAGTTGCGCTGCCAGCCTTCGTCCAGGCCGAAGGCTGAAGCCAACGCCGCGTACCTCGCAGGAGCAAAAAGATGCGCTTCGATCTCACCGATCTCCGGCTGTTCCTGCTGGTGGCCGAGCGCGGCAGCATCACCCACGGCGCCGAGCTTGCCGGGCTGGCGCTGGCCTCGGCGAGCGCCCGCATCAAGGGCATGGAGGAGCGGCTCGGCGCGCCGCTTCTGGAGCGCCGCCGCCGCGGCGTGGTGCCTACTGCCGCCGGCCAGGCGCTGCTGCACCATGCGCGGGCCGTGCAGAACCAGATCGAGGCGATGGCCGGCGACCTCGGCGCCTATGCCGGCGGCCTGCGCGCCCGCGTGCGGCTGATGGCCAACACCGCCGCCACGGCCGAACTTTTACGCGACACCTTGCCGGCCTTCCTGGCGGCCCATCCCGGCATCGACATCGATTTGGAGGAGCGCCCCAGCCACGAGATCGCCGAGGCGGTGGCGAGCGGTGCGGCCGATCTCGGCATCGCCGCGACCTGGGCCGGCCTTGCGCATCTCGAACAGAAACCGTTCTTCATCGACCGGCTGGTGGTGATCGCCGCGCGGAACTGGCCGGGGCTCGCCGGCCTGCACAGCGCCAGCCTCGCCGACATGCTGGGCGAATCCTTCGTTGGCCTCGGCCTCGGCCACGCCCTGCAGGAGCACGTCACCCGCCAGGCCGCCCGGCTGGGCGGCCATCTGCATATCCGCATCCGCGTGCCCGGGCTCGACAATGTCTGCCGGCTGGTCGCGCAAGGTGCCGGCATCGCCATCGTGCCGGAAAGCACCGCCCGACATTCGGCTCGCACGCTGCGCAGCCTGCGGCTGACCGACGACTGGGCGACCCGCCAGCTCAATTTGTGTGCCCGCAGCTTCGACGAACTGACGCCGCAGGCAAAGCTTCTGGCCGCGGCGCTTGATCCCGCCTCCCCGCATGGGGAGGAGATGATCATAGCCCATAAATGATACGGGCCTTGCTGTTATTAGAAATTTCCCCTAGGGTCTTTTCACATAAGAAAGAAAAGCGCATCTATTTATCTCATTTGTGAAAGACGGGCACTTTGCGGGAACATCTCGATCTGACCGATCGGCGGCTGGTCAAACAGCTGTCGCAGGACGCCCAGCCGGGCATCAACCGCCTTGCCGAGATCTTGGCGATTTCGGTGCCGACGGTGCGGTCGCGGCTGCGCAATTTGCTCGACCGCAATTTGCTCAAGATCGTCGGCCTGCTGAACCTCACCGAGCGGCCGGAACTGATCTCGGCTATTGTCGGCATCAATGCCCAGGGGCGCGGCCGGGCCCGCGAACTGGCGCAGCGCATTTCCGAACTGCCATTCGTCAACTCGGCTTCGGTGGTCACCGGACGCTTCGACATCATCGTCGACGTGACGGTGGCCGGTGACGTCGCCGATCTCTATCGCGTCACCAGCGAACTGATCCCGGGCGCCGGCGAGCCGGGCGAGGTCGTGCGCAGCGAAACCTTCGTCGTCATGGCGTCCTGCAACAAATGGATCAGCCTGCCCGAAGGCTGCTGGTCGGACGACCGCAAGGAGCCGGCATGAGGATAGCGGTTCTCGGCGGCCTCGGCCTGCAAGGCCGCGCGGCCATCGCCGATCTCGTCGCCAGTGGTGTCGAGGAGGTGATCTGCGTCGATACCGCGCCGGATGGCGCGGCCCGGCTGGCTGATCTGACCGACCTTTCCCGCGTGCGTTTCGTCATGCCCAAGGGTGCAATCGGACCGGCGCTTGCCGATGTGCTGGCGGACGCCGACGGCGTCATCGATTTGCTGCCGCAGCCGCTGATGCGCGAGGCGGTGCAAGCCGCCATCGCGACCCGCACGCCCCTGGTCACCACCAATTATGCCAAGACCATCGCCGACCTGGCGCCGGAAGCCGAACGGGCCGGTGTATCGATCATGACCGAATGCGGGCTCGATCCCGGCATCGACCTCGTGCTTTACGCCCGCGCCGCAAAACAGTTCGACGCGATCGCATCAATCGATTCCTATTGCGGCGGCATTCCCGAGCCGAAGGCGATGGCCAAGCCGCTTTGCTACAAGGTGAGCTGGAACTTCGACATGGTCCTGGTCAGCCAGAACCGCGACAGCGTGATGATCGAGGACGGCAAGCGCGTCGCCGTGCCCGCAGCCCGCCAGCACGACAGTGCTTTCATCCACGAGATCGAGGTCGCCGGCCTCGGCCGGCTGGAAGCCTTCCCCAATGGCGATGCGCTGCATTATGTCGAGATGCTTCCCGCGGCCAAAGGGCTGCGCCGCTCCGGCCGCTACACGTTGCGCTGGCCCGGATGGTCGGCCTTCTGGGCGCCGCTGAAGGAACTCGGCTTCCTCTCCGAGGACAAGGTGCCCGGCACCTCCAGCAGCCCGCGCGAATTCCTCGGCCGGCTGCTCGGCCCGCAACTGCAATATGGCCCCCGCGAGAAGGACCTTTGCGTGATGCGCAATGTCTTTTCCGGCCTCCAAGGTGGCCGCGCCAAGACCGTGACATCCGATTTGATCATCGAGCGCGACCTGGCGTCGGGCCTGTTCGGCATGAGCCTCGGCGTCGGCTACCCCGCCAGCATCGTGGCGCAGATGCTGGCGCGGCGCGAGATCACCACGCCAGGCCTTTTGAACCCGCTGCTCGACGTGCCCGACGAAGCCTTCTTCGACGAATTGGCCAAACGCGGCATCAAGGTTGCCGAGACGGTGGCCTGGGACTGAGGATTTTCGAACGGCCCGCCGGCAAACGGCGTCGCCGCTCAAAAAAGAGCCCAAGGGAATCCGCGGGCAAACAACAACAGGGAGGAATGCCAGAATGAAGATTGCCAGACTTTTCATCGCCGGAAGACTTTTCATCGCCGGACTTGCGCTCGCGGGCCTGACCGCTGCCGCCAGCGCCGGAACGCTGGACGAGATCACCAAGCGCGGCGAATTGCGCGTCGCCGTGCAGACGCAAGGACCGCCCTTCTCGCTGGTCGGCGCCAATGGCGAACGCACCGGCAGTTCGGTCGAACTCGCCGAACTGATGGCCAAGGAAATGGGTGTGAAGATCACCTTCCTCGACTTCGACTGGGACGGCCTGATCCCGGCGCTCTTGTCCGGCAAGGCCGATCTCCTGGTCGCCGACATGACGCCGACGCTGGCGCGCGGCATGAAGGTCGCCTTCACCACGCCTTACATGTACACGGGCAGCACCGTCTTCACCAAGGCCGACAGCAAGTTCAAGACCACCGAGGACTGCAAGGCCAAGGGCACCAAGATCGCCGTGCTGCTCGGCGCCACCGGCGAGAAGGAAGCCAAGACCGCCTTCCCCGATGCCGACATCAAGAGCTACAAGGGCGGCGGTCCGCTGCTGCTCGACGCGGTCAACAACGGCCAGGCCGATTGCGGCGTCAATGACGTCTCGGCGGTCAAGGGCCAGTCGACCGCCTACCCGGCCGGCACCTTCACCATCATGCCGGACCTCTTGTCGAAGGAGCCGCTTGCCTTCGCCACCCGCTATGACGAGCCGGACCTGCTGGTCTGGATGAACCTGTTCCTCAACCAGGTCACCATCGACGGCCGCCTGCAGAAGAACCTCGACTACTGGGTCAATTCCGACGCCTGGAAGAAAGACCACTAAATTTGGTGAGTAGTGAGTAGGCAGTAGTGAGTAGTGAGTAGCCATTCGGCGCACTTTTCTACTGCCTACCGCCTACTGCCTACTGCCCTACTGCCTACTGCCTACTGCCTACTCACACCGCCGCGCTCATGCTCGAAAATTTCAGTTTCCGCACCATCGTCGAATACCTGCCGCTGTTCGGACAGGGCCTGGTCACGACTGTCTGGCTGTCGGCGATCTCCTTTGTCGGCGCGCTCCTCGTCGGCATCGCGCTGTGCGCCATGAATTTGCAGCGCGGCTGGTTGTTTCGCGCGCCGGCCAAGGCCTATATCGACGCGGTGCGCGCCACGCCCTTGCTGGCGCAGCTCTATTTCCTCTATTTCGGCCTGCCCCGGCTCGGCTTCGTGCTGCCGGAACTCGTCGTCGGCATCCTCGCTTTGTCATTGAACAGCGGCGCCTATATCGCTGAAATCATTCGCGCCGGCATCCTGTCGATCCCGCGCGGCCAAGTCGAGGCCAGCGTCGCCTCCGGCATGACCTACACGCAGCGCATGCGCCTGGTCGTCCTGCCGCAAGCCTTCAAGGTGACGATCCCGCCGCTGCTCGGCCAGGCGATCGTGCTGGTCAAGGATTCCGCGCTTCTGTCGCTGATCTCGGTCGCCGAGCTGACGCGTGCCGGGCAGTTGCTCGCCTCCGATCGTTTCATGCCGGCGGAAGGCTTTCTCACCATCGCCGCCTTCTATTTGCTGCTCTACTACGGCCTGAAGGCACTGGCCGGTCTCTCCGGCCGCTGGCTCGGCACGGCGGGGGCGCGGACATGATGTGGCAGCAATTCGTCAGCCTCGCCGGCTCTTATCCGCTGGCCCTGCGCGGCCTCGGCATGACCGTGGTGCTGTCGCTGATCAGCCTGGTGCTCGGCACCTTGCTCGGCTTCGGTCTCGGCATCTTGCGCACCGGCGGCAGCCGGCTACTCTCCAGCGTCATCGGCGCCTGGGTCGACCTCATCCGCGGCACGCCGTTCCTGGTGCAGATCTTCCTGATCTTCTTCATCCTGCCGGAGTTCGGTATCGAGCTCGACGCCTTCACCGCCGGCATCATCGCGCTGACCAACCTTGCCGCCTGCTTCATCTGCGAGATCGTCGCCGCCGGCATCCGCTCGGTTCCATCAGGTCAGGTCGAGGCGGCGCTGGCGTCCGGCCTGTCGCGCTGGCAGCGCATGCGCCAGGTGGTGCTGCCGCAGGCGATGCGCATCGTGCTGCCGCCGCTGGTCGGGCAATATGTGCTGTTGATCAAGGATTCTTCCGTCGTCTCGGCCATCGGCCTGACCGACCTCACCCGCGTCGGCTGGCTGGTGGTGCAGCGTGTGCCCAACGGTCTGCTGGTCTTCTTCCTTGTCGGCGTCGGCTATTTCATCGTCTGCTATCCGCTGATCATGCTGGCCCGCCGGCTCGAACGCCGCATGGGCGCGGCGCATGGCGAGGTGCAGCTGTGACATCGAACCCCAAAGGGCCAAGCAATATGACCAAAGCGGGCATGACCCAACCAGGCCTGACCAAGACCGGCATGATCGACTTTCGCGGCGTCAACAAATGGTTCGGCGCGCTCAACGTGCTCAGGGATATCACGCTCAGCGTCGAGCCGCGCGAAGTGGTCGTCGTCTGCGGCCCGAGCGGTTCGGGCAAGAGCACGCTGATCCGCTGCATCAACGGGCTGGAGACGATCAGGGACGGCGACCTCGTCGTCGACGGCCAGCGCGTCGGCGACCCCGCCACCAACATGACGCAGCTGCGCACCGAGATCGGCTTCGTCTTCCAGTCCTTCAACCTCTACCCGCACAAGACCGCGCTCGAAAACGTCACGCTGGCCCCTATCCATGTCCGCAAGATCCCGCGCGCCGAGGCCGAACAGGCCGGGCGCGAACTGCTGGCCAAGGTCGGCTTGGCCGACAAGGTCAACGCCTATCCGGCACAGCTCTCCGGCGGCCAGCAGCAGCGCGTGGCGATCGCGCGTTGCCTCGGCATGCGGCCCAAGATCATGCTGTTCGACGAACCGACTTCCGCCCTCGACCCGGAAATGATTTCGGAAGTGCTCGACGTCATGGTGGCGGTCGCCGAGGAAGGCATGACCATGATGGTGGTGACGCACGAGATGGGCTTTGCCCGCAAGGTCGCCCAGCGCGTCGTGTTCATGGATGCTGGCGCCATCGTCGAAAGCGGCACGCCCGACGAGTTCTTCTCACACCCCAAGACCGACCGCAGCCGCGCCTTCCTGAGCAAGATTCTCAGGCATTGACGGCGGTGACCGTCGGCTTTGCGGTGCAACCGATCTGTAAGCCGTTAGGGCCATCGTACCGGGCGAGCGGCTGCCCTTCCGCTGCGGGCGAAAGGGCAAACCGTCTGGGATGGGCGGCTCAGGCCGCCGTCGGGTAATCCGTATAGCCCCTGGCGTCGCCGCCGTAGAACGTCGCCTTGTCGGGGACGTTCAGTTCGGCATTGCGCTTCAGCCGGCTGACCAGGTCGGGATTGGCGATGAACAGCTTGCCGAACGCGACCAGGTCGGCATAGCCGTCCCCGACGGCCTTTTCGGCCAGTTCCTTGTCGTAGCCATTGTTCACCAGCCAGGCACCGGCGCCGCCGGCCTTGTGATAGGCGGCCTTGAGTTCTTCGTAATCGAACGGCTGGTGGCCCTGGCTGAAGTCGCGCGCGCCGCCGGTCGCGCCTTCGACGATGTGGATATAGGCAAGGCCACGGCTGCCCAGGCCCGCCACCACATGGTTGAACAGCGGCTGCGGATCGGCATCCGAAGTGTCGTTGGCGGGTGTCACCGGCGACAGCCTGATCCCGGTCCTGCCGGCGCCGACTGCGCCCGTGACCGCGTCGACCACCTCGAACAGGAAGCGCGTCCGGTTCTCGATCGACCCGCCATACGCATCGCCGCGATGGTTGGTGCCCGAACGCAGGAACTGGTCGATGAGATATCCGTTGGCGCCATGGATCTCGACGCCGTCGAAACCCGCCACCTCGATCGCCGCCTTGGCGGCGCGGCGGAAATCATCGACGATGCCGGGGAGTTCGGCCGCATCGAGCGCGCGCGGCTCGGAGGTCTCGGCGAACTCGCCGCTGCCATCCGGCTTGACCAGGAACGTCTTGGAGTTTGCGCGGATCGCCGACGGCGCCACCGGCTTGCCGCTGCCGGGCTGCAATGTGTTGTGCGAGATGCGCCCGACATGCCAGAGCTGCACCACGATCTTGCCGCCGCCTCTATGGACGGCGTCGGTGACACGCTTCCAGCCGGCCAGCTGGTCCGCGCCATAGAGGCCGGGCACGTTGGCATAGCCCTGGCCCTGATGGCTGATGGCGGTGGCTTCGGTGACGATAAGACCAGCCGTGGCGCGCTGGCTGTAATAGGTCACCGAGAGGTCGCCGGGCACCGCATTGGGCGAGCGATTGCGCGTCAGCGGCGCCATGACGATGCGGTTCGCCAGCGTCAGGTCGCCGGCCCGCAAGGGATCAAACAGGGTAGTCATGAGAAATGCCTTTCATGCATTCGGGGGGAGGATCGTCAGAGATCGGACAAGGCGGCCTGAAAGGCGGCGATGGTTTCTTCGTTGCGCTTGTAGAACACCCATTGGCCGACCCGACGCGTCGTCACGAGGTCGGCCGATGCCAGCGTCGCCAGATGCGCCGAGACGCTGGACTGCGCCAGGCCGCGATGGTCGAACTGGCTGGCGCAGACACCCATCTCGAGCGGATGCGCCTGCGCGGCGAAGTGCTGTTCAGGCTCCTTCAGCCAAGCCAGGACATCGCGTCGAAACGGATGCGCCAGTGCCTTCAATATGATGTCGCGGTCCATCTTCACCTCGCATCGATCTCACCCGATATATAGATCGGGTAGAGTCGATATGGCAGGAAATCCATGCTATTTTCGAAGGCCATCGGAGCAAGTTGGTCTCAGGACACGGCACGAAGCCGCAAATAGCGCCGCCGGGCGCCAGCCTCCGCGGCGAATGCGCCGCCATCCCGTCAGGTGACCGACAGCACCTTGCCCGTATCGTGCTGGCGCACGAAATCCACATGGCTGCCGTCCCAGTGGTAGGAGTAGTGCCGGCCCTGCACCGGCACGGGAATGACGTCGGGCCAGAAGATGCCGATGCATTGCCCGTCGGGCATACGCACGCTGTTCCAGACAAGTCCATCGCTGCCCCCTGCCCGCAGCGCCCGCCCCTCCGCCTGCGATGCGGTGTAATCGTTGGGGTCGAGCACGCCGGGCACGGCGTTGACGTCGTCGAGGTCGCGGTCGACGCTGCCGATCAGCACGCGAAAGTCCGCCGTCCAGCCCGGATCCTCATTGGTGGCGCGCATGAAGTTCTGGTGGTGGTGGATGGTTTCGGCCAGCGCCACATCCTCGCTGTCGCCGGCATAATAGAGGCCGTAGCTGCCATCCGAGAAGCGGCCGGGCCGCAGCGTCGAACAATGCACGAAGGGCGCCATGACGAAGCTGGCGCCGGGGCCGGACACCCGCCTTGCCGCCGCGACCTTGCCGAGATCGCCGATCTCCAGCCGGATGCGCGGGTTGGTCTTCTCCTCGACGGCGGCCAGCGCCTCCCAGTCACGCGGATCGGCAATGTCCTCGAACAGGTCGATCGGCGGATGGATGGAGCGGATGATGCGAAACGTCTGGGGCCAGTGGACGCGGCGCCTGACCGCGAGCCCACTCACCATGCACCACGCTCCGCATCGAGCCATTCGCGCATGGCGGCAAGGTCGGAGATTTCGCCGCGCAGCATCAGGTCGAGCGCCGACTGGCCGCCGAACGTGGCATTGGGCTTGCGGATCCAGGCATAGCCGCGCGCCGGCTCGGTGAAGAGATAGCGCAGGCCCTTGTGGATGCCCATCAGATGCGCCATGCGGGTGCGCAGGTCGCGGTCGATTCTTCCGATGCCGCCTTCCTTCCAGCGCGCCCCAGTCTTCCAACGTGCCCAGGTGCGCGCCGACATGCCGCCGAGCAGGATGCAGGCCTCGAGGTCAGTGAGGTTCCACGCCTTGAACAGATTGACCGTGGTGCGCGCCAGCGCGCCGGCCTCTTCTTCCGAAATGGCTGACCCGACCGCGGCCGGCGTCGTGACGATGGACTGAAGCTGCATGTTGCTCACCCTGCTATTGGCAGAGATATAGCATGTATTTGCCAATTGGCAAGGATGAGACCTTAACAGACTTGGGTTCCTCGCCCCCACGAAGTGGGGGAGAGGTGGATCGGCGAAGCCGAGACGGAGCGGGGGATGGCGCGGCCCTAGGTGATTGAGCAGAAACTTCCAGCGCCGCAGCCCCCTTTCCGACCGCTTCGCGGCCACCTCTCCCCCGCTTTGCGGGGGAGAGGAACCCAAGTCCTGGAAGGTCGATGCTAGCGCCCCGCCTACTCCGCCGCCTCATACCCGGCGATGCCCTTGATCTCGAGGAAATCCTCGAGCCCGTATTCGGCGTATTCGCGGCCGTTGCCTGATTGCTTGTAGCCGCCGAAGGGCAGGCCGGCGTCCCAGGCCGGGTAGTTGATGTAGACATTGCCGGAGCGCATGCGTGCCGCCACGTCGCGGGCCTTCTGGATGTCCTTGGCCTGGATGTAGGAGGCAAGGCCGTAGACGGTTTCGTTGGCCTGCTCGACCGCCTGTTCGACCGTGTCGTAGGGCAGGATCGCCAGCACCGGCCCGAAGATCTCCTCGCGCGCGATGCGCATGTCGTGGGTGACGTCGGCGAACACCGTCGGCCTGACATAGTAGCCGCGGTTGAGTTCGGCCGGGCGGCCGGGGCCGCCGGCGACCAGCGTCGCCCCCTCGTCGATGCCGGCCTGGATCAGGTCCTGGATCTTGTCGAACTGCATCTGGCTGACCACCGGGCCAAGCTTGGTGTTGGCGCCGTCGGCCGGGCCGACCACGAATTTTTCCGCCGCCGCCTTGGCATAACCGGCGGCCTCGTCATGGCGCTCGCGCGGCACGAACATGCGGGTCGGCGCATTGCAGGACTGGCCGCTATTGCCGAAGCAGCCGGCGACACCCTTGGTGACGGCGCGGGCGAGGTCGACATCCGGGAACAGGATGTTGGCCGACTTGCCGCCCAGTTCCTGGTGCACGCGCTTGACCGTGTCGGCGGCGGCCTTGGCCACCAATATGCCGGCCCGCGTCGAGCCGGTGAACGACATCATGTCGACGTCGGGATGGCTGGACAGCGCCTGGCCTACGCCGGGGCCGTCGCCATTGACGAGATTGAACACACCCTTCGGCACGCCGGCCTCATCGATGATCTCGGCGAAGATGATGGCGTCGAGCGGCGCAATTTCCGACGGCTTCAGCACCATGGTGCAGCCGGCGGCAAGTGCCGGGCCGACCTTGCAGGTGATCTGGTTCAGCGGCCAGTTCCACGGCGTGATCAGGCCGACGACGCCGATCGGTTCCTTGACGATCAGCGAGGAACCCTTGACGTGACGAAACTGGAAGATCTTCAGCGTCTCCGCCATCTTCTCCAGATGCGCCAGCCCGACGCCAACCTGGCTGTCGAGCGCCATCTGGCGCGGCGCGCCCATTTCGCGCGACACGGCGAGCGCCAGGTCCGAACTGCGCTTCTTGTAGACCTCGATGACGCGGTTCAACATGTCGAGGCGTTCATCAACCGAGGTGAAGCCGAACGTATTGAAGGCGCGCCTGGCGGCGGCCACCGCCTTGTCGACATCGGCCTTGGAACCGAGCGAGATCTGCGCGAAAACATCCTCGTTCGACGGATCGATGACATCGAGCGTGTTGGGCACGACAGGATCGACCCATGCGCCGTCGATATAGAACTGCAGATTGTGTGGCATGGTTTTCTCCTTGGGTGCCGCAAGGCCGTTCCGGCCGTCATATCCGATCAGAAATAACGATGCACAAACGCCGCTGTCAAACGCAATCCCCGAAATGGCTGAGCCAGCGCGCCAGCGATTGAGCCAGAGGCGTTGGGCCAGGAAGCGGTGCGGTCAGTTCGGCTTTGAACCGACATCGCATGGGGCTTCGAAACCCGCATTGGCAAGCCGCTGGCAAAACCGGCGAACCCAATCGTTGCCTTCGTCCCGAAGCATGTCCCACAGCGGCCATTCGGGAGCCGCTTCGACCGCATGTAGAATGGACCAGTTGAGCCCGTAGGCCGTGTCGCCGTCGGCAGGCAGCAACGATATCAGGCCGCTGACGTCATCCGTGGACAATGGCAGAACCAAGGCCTCGATGCACTTCTGCGCTGCGGTAGTTTGCTCGAAATTGAGGTCGTCCGTCAGCTTGGGAGCAATCCTGCAAAGGTCGCGGACGGCTTCTTGCATCACGTCAGCACCTTTTTCGCTCACGACAGCAGCGTGTGTCCTGCCTCGACCAGATGCTGTCGCGCCGCTTCCTGGTCCGCCGCTTTCACCAGCAGGTGGTCGCCGTCGAAGGTGGACACCAGGAAGATGCCCAGTCCGTTTTCCGACAGCGGCTGGATGACCGACAGCACGATGCCGGTTTCGTCGAAAGCAAAGGGCCCCTGCAATTTGAAGGCGACCCAGTCGCCGTCGTGCTTGACCGCGCCTGGGACTCGATCCTGCAGGCACGTGATCGAAAGCTCGTCGTCGGTCCGGGTGATGCTGACGAAGCCCGGCCCGTCCGCCCAGCCGGGAATGCCGTCGCCCGCAGCGAGCCGCGAGATCGCGTACGGCCCGGGAAGTTGCCTCAATTTGACCTTGGCAGCCATCGTCGTATCCATGCCTCCGATTTGTCCGCTATCGCGTCAATTTCTTGCTCATATAGACCGTCATGCCGCCCATGAACGGCTCCTCCCGCTCGATCGTATAGCCATGCTTTTTGTACAACAACACATTGGCCTCGAAGGCGCCATTGGTCAGCAGGCGCAGCTCCAGGCGGTCTGCTTCGAGCGCCTTGCGCTCGGCCCGCTCCAGCAGCAGCCGGCCGATCCCCCTGCCCTGCGCCTGCGGCGCGACGCAGACGTTCTCGATCCACAGATGATCGTCGGCCAGCATGGTTTCGATCATGCCGACGATGCGGCCGCCGTCGACGGCAAGCTCGAACGGATGCTCGGCAACGGCCTTCCCGTAATCGGCGCGCATCGGCAGCGGCTCGCGGCCGATCACCGGCACCCATTTGCCATAGGCCGCGCGCACAATGTCCCTGATGGTCGCGGCGTCAGCGGTTTCGGCCGGCCGAAACCGGATGGAAGAATTTGTCATCACAGTGCTCCAGATATGCAAAACCCCGCCTGCGTTGTCGCGGGCGGGGCTCGAAACGAACGAACCGGATCTATCCTGCCGGCCTTTGTCGTCGCGCGCTCAGCATGCCGCTCGGCAATGAGCGGCGGCGTCGCTGGGTGTTTGTGGGCGCGAGAGCGAACATGACGCCAAGCTGGAACATGAGGCGCGGGGCGTCAAGGCTTGGGGATTAGCCCAGACTTTCGAACTTAGTGCTCTTGCGCCGTCGGCCTGAACAGGATCTCGTTGATGTCGGCCTCATCGGGCCAGCTCATGGCGAACTCGACCGTCCTGAAGGAATCCGCCGGATGGCTACACGGTCACAGAGCGCGCGCACGCTTCAGCGGTCGATCCTCGCCGCCTGTTGCGGCGAATAGCGCTCGCCCTGCACGGCAATTGCCGAGACCGCGTTTTCGATGTCGGCAAGATCCTGCGCCGTCAGCGCGACCGAGGCCGATCCGATGTTCTCCTCGAGGCGGTTGAGCTTCGTCGTGCCCGGGATCGGAACGATCCAGGGTTTTTGCGCCAGCAGCCAGGCGAGCGCGACCTGCGCCGGGGTCACCTTCTTCTGCGCCGCGATGGCGACGATCGCATCGACCAGCGCCTGGTTCGCCTTGCGCGCCTCTTCCGCGAAACGCGGCACGGTGTTGCGGAAGTCGCTGCTGTCGAACCTGGTATCGGCATTGATGGCGCCGGTCAGGAAACCCTTGCCCAGCGGGCTGAAGGGCACGAAGCCGACGCCCAGTTCTTCGAGCACCGGCAGGATCGCCCCCTCGGGTTCGCGCCACCACAGCGAATATTCGCTTTGCAGGGCGGCGACCGGCTGCACCGCATGGGCGCGGCGGATGGTGCGCACGCCGGCTTCGGAGAGGCCGAAATGCTTGACCTTGCCTTGGCCGATCAAGTCCTTCACCGCGCCCGCCACATCCTCGATCGGCACGACCGGATCGACGCGGTGCTGGTAGAGCAGGTCGATGCGATCTGTCCTCAGCCGCTTGAGCGAGGCTTCGACGACCTCGCGAATATGCTGCGGCCGGCTGTCCATGCCCTCATGTCCGGCCGTGCCGGCGATGTCGATGCCGAATTTGGTGGCGATCACCACCTGGTCGCGGATCGGCTGCAGCGCCTCGCCGACGACCTCCTCGTTCCTGAACGGCCCATAGACCTCCGCCGTGTCGAAGAAGGTGATGCCGCGCTCGAAGGCGGAGCGGATCAGGCGAACGGCATCCGGCGTCTCCATCGGCGCCCCGTAGGACTGGCTGATCCCCATGCAGCCGAGCCCGATGGCCGAGACTTCGAGGCCGCTTGTTCCAAGTGTGCGCTTTTGCATCTTCAATTCTCCTTCGGTGTGATCGGCACCGTGGCGGCGCGGGCGCGCGCCGCGATCATCGGTGCGAGATAAGGGCTGGCTGCGTATTTCGCGCGGTAGGCGTCATCGATGCGGGCGTTGACGGTTCCCTCGACTGCTTCGAAGGTAACGTCCCGGGTCAGGCCGGCGTCTGTTATACGTCCGGCCTTCTGCCTGATCGCGGCCTGATACCAGCGCGACTGCTGGCCGTTGTAGCCGCGCACATAAAGCGCGCCGTCGACGATGACCGACCAGATCCAGGTCGGCGTGCCCAGGGTCACGCCGTCATCGCGCAAAGGCGAAATATGCAGATCGTCGGTTGCCGCGATCCTCTCGAGTTCATCCTTCGACCAAGGCATTTCCTATTCCTTTTTCTCGGCATCCGCCTGTTCGAAAACCTTGCGGGCGACGCCGATCGCCGTGCTTGCAACCGGCCATCCGGCGTAAAAGGCGAGATGCGTGATGGTTTCGATGAGTTCGTCGCGGGTGACGCCATTGTCGAGTGCCCGCTTCATGTGGAAAGGCATCTCGTTGATCCGGTAGTTCGAGATCAGGCTGGCGACGGTGACGAGGCTGCGGTCGCGCGGCGAAAGGCCGGGCCGTATCCAGACATCTCCGAACAGCACCTCGTCGGTGTATCTGCCGAGCGCGGGCGCGATATCGGAGAACGGACTCCTGTGCGGCACTGGTTTATCGGTCATGGTGGTTTCCTTCGTTGCGGCATCGGTCCAAGCGAAGCGCTGATGCTTGCTCAGACCCCGTATTGTTCGTCGGTAACATGCTCCATCCAGTCGACGACCTTGCCTTCGAGGGCCTCGGCGATGGCAATGTGGGTCATCGCTGTTGTCGGTGCCGCGCCATGCCAGTGCTTCTCGCCGGCCGCGAACCAGACGATGTCGCCGGGGCGAATAGGCTCGATCGGGCCGCCCTCACGTTGGACCAGGCCGGCGCCCGACATGACGATCAGCGTCTGGCCGAGCGGATGGGTGTGCCACGCGGTGCGCGCGCCGGGTTCGAAAGTCACGGTGGCGCCGCCGACGCGGGCCGGCTCGCTGCCCTTGAACGGTGCGTCGATGCGCACCGTGCCGGTGAAATAGTCGGCTGGACCTTTTGCGGAAGGCTGCGAGCCGCTTCGCTTGATGTCCACGGTTTCTCCTTCTCGACGCCAGGCAGCACGCTGCCCCAGGCCTTCAAGGCCGCCGAGTTCGGGCAGCCAATTGTGATGGCGTCTATTTAGCGCCTGCGATTGGCCTGGATTAGATGCTATACCCGGCATGTACTTATGAGGAAAACTCATCAATGCCGCGAGACAATCTGAACGAGCTGGCCGCTTTCCTCGCCATCGCGCGCGAAAAAAGCTTCACGCGGGCGGCGGCACAGCTCGGCGTCTCACAATCGGCGCTCAGCCACACGGTGCGCGCGCTGGAGGAGCGGCTGGGCGTGCGGTTGCTGACCCGCACCACGCGCAGCGTGGCGCCCACCGAGGCCGGCGAGCGCCTGGTGCGCTCCGTCGGGCCAAGGCTCGCCGAGATCGAGGCCGAGCTCGCCGCGCTCAGCGCCCTGCGTGAAAAGCCCGCCGGCACCATCCGCATCACTGCCGGCGAGCATGCCGCCGAGGCGGTGCTGTGGCCGGCGATCGCGCGGCTTATGCCGGACTATCCCGACCTCAAGGTCGAGATCATCGTCGACTACGGCCTGACCGACATCGTCGCCGAGCGCTATGACGCCGGCGTGCGGCTTGGCGAACAGGTGGCGCACGACATGATCGCGGTGCGCATCGGCCCCGACATGCGCATGGCCGCGGTTGGATCGCCTGCTTATTTCGCCCGGCAGCCGAGGCCGCGCACGCCGCAGGAACTCACCGCCCACAACTGCATCAACCTGCGCCTGCCGACCTATGGCGGGCTCTATGCCTGGGAATTCGAAAAGGCCGGGCGCGAACTGAAGGTGCGCGTCGAAGGCCAGCTGATCTTCAACACGGCGGGGTTGCGCATGAATGCGGTGCTGGCCGGCCTTGGCCTTGCCTACCTGCCGGAGGATCAAGTGCGCGCGCATCTTGCCGACGGCCGGCTGGTGCGGGTGCTGGCAGACTGGTGCCCGCCCTTCCCTGGCTACCATCTCTACTACCCCAGCCGTCGCCAGGCGACGCCTGCCTTCTCGCTGCTGGTCGATGCGCTGCGCTATCGCGGCTAGAACGTCTGGACTGCGCCCGCGGTCGTTCTATTTTCCTGCCGGAACGCGATTGAAGAAACCCCGGACCCGTCGCCGTGACAGAAACCGACCTCTATCGAGGCTATATCGACTGCCTCAACAATCAGGATTGGGCGCGGCTGCATCGCTTCGTCCATGACGAGGTGCACTACAACAGTGAGCGCGTCGGCCTGTCGGGTTACCGCGCCATGCTGGAGCGGGATTTCCGGGAAATTCCTGATCTCTATTTCGATGTCCAGCTGCTGATTGCCCAACCACCGTTCATAGCCAGCCGCCTGCAGTTCAACTGCACGCCGAAGGGAACCTTCTTCGGCCTGCCCATCAACGGCCGCAAGGTCTCGTTCAGCGAGAACGTTTTCTATGAATTTCTGAGCGATCGGATCAGGAACGTCTGGTCGGTGATCGACAAGGCGGCCATCGAAGCACAGCTTTGATGAGGCCAGCTCCCCTCTCCCCATTCCACAGGGAGTTGAGGACTGATCCGCGCAGCGGACGAAAAGCCAATTGCTTGGTTTTTCGAAAGACGAACGGCCGGCAGGCGGATGAGAGGCAGCGCCAACGTTGGTCAGCGATTGCCGATCGTTCGCAAAAATCGATCATTCTGACCATAACAATTCGTTGGAAAGATCGTTTGAGGAATGGCATTCCTCCGGCATACATGTCTGGAGAATTGCATTGTCATCCGCCACCCGCGTCGCGAACGATATTTCGAAAAGCATGATTTCCACCGACCTCGCCGCAGGCCGCAAGCGGCTCGATTCGGTGTGGAACGGCATTATCCCCGGCATCGTGCTGGTGGCGATGATCACGGCCGTCGCCTTCTCGGCGCACAATGTCTCCGGCTTCGCTTTGTTCAGCCCGATGATCCTGGCCGTCGTTGCCGGCATGGTCTATTCCAACGTGCTCGGCACGCCGGCGCACGCCAAGGCCGGCATCGCCTTCTCGCAAAAGCGCCTGCTGCGCTTCGCCATCGTCCTGCTCGGCTTCCAGCTGACGCTCGGCCAGGTCGTCTCCATCGGCGCCGGCGGTGTCGGCATTGTCGCGGCGACGCTTGGCGCCACCTTCCTCTTCACCGTCACGCTCAGCCGGCTGATCGGCGTCGACGCCAAGCTGGCGCAGCTGATTGCCGCCGGCACCTCGATCTGCGGCGCCTCGGCCATCGTCGCCACCAACATCGTCACCGATGCGCGCGACGAGGACGTCACCTATGCCGTCGCCTCGATCACGCTGTTCGGCACCGTCGCCATGCTCGGCTTCCCGCTGCTCGCCCCGGCGCTCGGCCTCGACCAGCACGCTTTCGGCCTGTGGGCCGGCGCCTCCATCCATGAGGTGGCGCAGGTCATCGGCGCCGGCTTCCAGAACGGCACCCAGTCCGGCGAGATCGCCACCGTGGCCAAGCTGACGCGCGTTGCCATGCTGGCGCCGACGGTCATCGCACTCGGCCTGATGGCACGGCGCGGCAGCCGCGACCAATCGGCGGCACGGCCGCCCATGCCGTGGTTCGTCGCCGCCTTCGTCGCCGTCGTGGCGTTGAACAGCCTGGTCACCGTGCCCGCCGAAGTGAAGTCGGCCATGGCGCTCGCCACCACCATCATGCTGACCATGGGGCTGGCCGCCATGGGTCTGCAGGCCGACATTTCGCAGCTGCGGTCGCGCGGCCTGCGCCCGCTGGCGCTCGCCTTCTGCGCCTTCCTGTTCATCGGCGGCTTCAGCCTGATGCTGGTGAAGTTCGCCTAGCTCGCCAAGCCTCCCGTGAGAATTCGGATGCTGGCGGCCGCAGGGACGTCGGCTGGGTTGCCTGGCCGCATCTCACTCCAGTTTCCGACGCGCTCTTTCCTTGCGCCAGCACAACGACCGACCAACCGGCTCTGCTAGGGTCGAAGTATGGGGAGAACCACGAAGGAGACGCCCATGCGGATCGATCCGAACATGTCCATGGACGACCTCATGAGACGATGGCCAACAAGCGTTGCCGTGCTGATCCGGCACGGGATGCACTGCGTGGGCTGCCACATCGCTCCCTTCCATTCGATTGCCGAGGCCTGCCGGGATCATCGAATTGACGAAGCCGATTTCCTGAAGGGTCTTGAACGCGCCGTCGCCGGGCCGGTCAGCCGTCCCGATGCTCCGCCAGCATCACCAGGCGATGCGCGTCGGTGACGGTGACACGCTGGCGGCCGCTGACGATGATCCCGCGTTCCTCCCAGGCGCTCAGCAGCCGGCTCACCGTATGCAAGGTCGTCCCCGTCATCTCGGCGATGTCCTGGCGAGAGATCGGGAAGTCGATCTCGATGCCGGCATCGGTCTTGCGCCCCGTCTGCTTCACCAGCCGCAGCAGCGCACTGGCAACGCGTTGCTCGACCTGTTCGGTGGCCAGTTCCATGACGCGCGCCTGCGTGTCCTGCAGCCTCGCGCCGACCGTCTTGAATGTTCCCGCGGTAAGAACGGGAAACCGGGACGACAGGTCCGGCCACACGGCATTCGGCCAGACCAGAACCACGCAGTCGACCGCGGCGATCGCCGTTGCCGGATAGGTCAGCCGGCCGAGTGCGGCGGCAACGCCGAATATTTCGCCCTCACTGATGTAGCGGGCGATCACCTGGCGCCCGTCGGGCGTGGTCCGCACCACGCGAATATGTCCCGCCAACAGCACGTAGAATGAACGCGCCTCGGCCTCCTGCTCGAAAATCGCGGCTTCCTTGGCAAACCGCACGGACCGGGCATCCCTCAGAATGCTGTCCAGCTCCGCGGGCCCCAGGCCCTCGAACAGCGAAAGCCTCGCGATGATCGATCGGTCAAGCGGCAACCCCAAACCCTCGCTGCACACGGCTCCAGATGACGCCGGCAGCCAGTCTATATTTCGTGCGCCAATTTGCGCCAGCGCAAATCGCCTGTCCGTGCTGTCGGCTAGAAGGCTGCAACGGTTTGAGCCGTGATGCACCGAAGAAAGGACTTACCCATGAAATTCCACCTGATCGCCGCGGCCGCCGCCCTGCTCGCCCTCGCCGGCGTCGCAAACGCCGAAGAGCACGTCGTCCAGTTGCTGACCAAGGGAGACAAGGGATCCATGGTCTTCCAGCCCGATTTCATCAAGGCGGCCCCTGGCGATACGGTCAAGTTCGTGCCCGGCGACAAGACTCATAATGTCGAAACCATCAAGGGAATGCTTCCCGACGGCGCCCAGGAAATCAAAAGCAAGATGGGTGAAACCACCACTGTCACCATGACGCAGGAAGGCGTCTACGGCGTCAAATGCAGCCCGCATTACGGGATGGGCATGGTGGCGCTGATCGTGGTCGGCAAGCCCGTGAATCTCGACGCGGCGCAGGCCGTCAAGCAGGTCGGCAAGGCCAAGACCGTGTTCCCCACGCTGTTTGCTCAGGTGGTGAAGGCGAACTGATCGAGGCCGACGGCCGGGCGGACAGACAGGTTCGTCCGCGCTCGACATTGGAATTGCGAAGTCTTGTGGGAGTGGCGGCGGCTTCGGCACCGTCACTCCCACGGCGTTTTGGCGCCCGGCGGGTATCTCCATTCGCCCGCGATTGCCGGTCTCCGAACAGCCGTCGTTGCCTCCCAGATGAACCAGATCAAGGCAAACTAAATTTCAAATTTGCGCCAGCGCAAAGAAGTCCTGGTGGAAAGGCTTATTCTCCAGGCATCGAACGGTTCAGAAAAGGAGCGGGAAATGCTTACGAGACGCGAAGCACTGTTGGGGTCTGTTCTTGCGGCTGCGGCCGTCGCGACGGTCGGCTCGATGCCGGCCATGGCCAGCGCCAAGGAAGTCGCCGGCTTGCCGCGGGAAAAGGTGACATTGGTCGCGCCGCCTTTCGTCCATGCCCACGACCAGGTGGCCAAAGGCGGTCCCAAGGTCGTCGAATTCACGATGACCATCGAAGAGAAGCCGATGGTGATAGATGCCGACGGCACCCAGCTCAACGCCATGACCTACAATGGCTCGATTCCGGGGCCTCTGATGGTCGTGCATGAGGGTGACTATGTCGAGCTCACGCTGATCAACCCCGACACCAACACGCTTGCCCACAACATCGACTTCCATGCCGCCACCGGCGGGCTCGGCGGCGGTGCGCTGACCCTGGTCAATCCCGGCGAGCAGACGACGCTGCGCTTCAAGGCGACGCGCTCGGGGACCTTCGTCTACCACTGCGCGCCCGGCGGTCCGATGATCCCCTGGCATGTCGTTTCGGGCATGAACGGAGCGATCATGATCCTGCCGCGTGACGGGCTCAAGGACGACAAGGGCAAGTCGGTCCGCTATGACCATATCTATTACATCGGCGAAAGTGACTTCTACATTCCCCGCGACGAGCAGGGTAAATTCAAGAAGTATGACTCGGCCGGCGACAATTACGATGACACGGTGAAAGTCATGCGTGGCTTGATCCCCACCCATGTCGTGTTCAACGGCAAGGCGGGATCGCTGACCGGCGAAAACGCCATGAAGGCCAAGGTCGGCGAGACTGTCCTGATCGTCCATTCGCAGGCCAATCGCGACACGCGTCCGCATCTGATTGGTGGACATGGCGACCATGTGTGGGAACAGGGCAAGTTCGCGAACCCGCCGGCAAAGGACCTCGAAACCTGGTTCATTCGCGGGGGTTCGGCCGGCGCAGCCCTCTACACATTCCTGCAGCCGGGCGTCTACGCCTACGTCAACCACAATCTGATCGAGGCGGTGGAACTCGGCGCGACCGCGCATTTCACGGTCGACGGAAGCTGGGACGACGACCTGATGATGCAGGTCGAAGCGCCAAGGGCGATTACGTCCTGATTGCCGCCTCGGGTCCTAAGGTAGACGCGGCCTTGCGCCATTCCTGCAGGGCCGCGAACGCGGGAAAACTGCAATGCCCCTCAATCCCATCCTGGCTCTCGGAGGTCTGGCTTGCGCCCTGTTCACGCTGGGCGCGACGGGCGCCGTCGGCTGGCGCCCGGCGCCGGATCAGGAACTCCTGATACGCTCCGAACTCATCACCCTCGCGCCCGGATCGTTCGCCCATCCGCTGCCAGGCGAATTCCTCAGGCAGAACCACCCGGTCAGTGCTCCCGTGGTCCGGGCAACGGTGGCGGAGCCTTTCGAGATCATGAAATACCAGGTAAGCGCTTCAGACTACCGGCGCTGCGTCATGGCCGGCGCCTGCAAGCCGGCCGATGGCCGCGGCAGCGGCAATGTTCCGGTTACTGGCGTCAGCCATATCGATGCCGAGGCCTATGCCGACTGGCTCTCGGCCGAGACCGGATCGGCATGGCGCCTGCCGACGGACATGGAATGGGCCTATGCGGCGGGCGAACGCTTTCGCGGTGACATCGAGGCTGGCGAGACCGACCCCAACAATCCGGCGCAGCGCTGGCTCGTCCAATATCGCACCGAGGCTTCGCTTGGACGAAAATCCGACCCCGAGCCGAGAACCAGGGGCGGATTTGGACCCAATTCCAAGGGGGTGGCCGACATTGCCGGCAATGTCTGGGAGTGGACGTCGACCTGTTACCTCCATACGACGGAAGCCGCCGACGGCGCCGGCGTTGCAAGCTCGATCGACAATTGCGGCGTTCATGTCGTGGAAGGTTTCCATCGCACCTATATGTCGAACTTCATCAGGGACGGGAAAAGCGGCGGTTGCGCCGTCGGCACGCCGCCCGACAATCTGGGATTCCGCCTTGTGCGCGACCGGCTCAATCTCGTGCAAGCCGCCATCCGGTGGCTGGGCATTTCCTGATCACGACAACAACAGGGCTTCTGCAATGACATTGAAATCGTCGCTGGCGGATCATGCGCGTCCGGCCCCGGAGAAGCCGTTGCATCATGCAGGCGTCGATCGGGCTGCGATCGGCCGGCTCGTTCGCGAATTCTATGCGCGACTGCGCAAGAACGAACGTCTCGGACCGATCTTCGCACGCGAGATTCCCGGCGACTGGGAACCGCATCTCGAGAAGATGACCGACTTCTGGTGCTCGGTCATCCTCAAGACGGGTGACTATCATGGCCGCCCGGTGCCGGCGCACCTGAAGCTCGGGGACGTGACCGAGGCCGATTTCGATATCTGGCTGGCCATGTTCAGCCGGACGGCCGCCGAACTCTTTGGCCCGGAAATCGCCGCGGTGTTCGTCGACCGGGCCGAACGGATCGCGACGAGCCTGAAGCTGGCGATGTTCTTCCGCCTGGGCGATCGCGCCTAGACAGCCGGTCCGGAACAGAACGGGCGCTTAGTCCTCGAACGAACTCGCGGCCGCATAGATCGCCGCGAGCGTCTCGATGCCGGCCTGGTCTTCCTTGTCGAAGCGGCCGGGCAGCGGGCTGTCGAGATCGAGCACGCCGAACACGCCTTCATCGTCCTCGAGCAGCACCACCAGTTCCGAGCGCGAATCGGCGTCGCAGGCGATATGGCCGGGGAAATCATGCACGTCCTTGATCAGCATCGAGGTGCCGAGTTGGACCGCCGTACCGCACACGCCCTTGCCGACCGCGATGCGCACGCAGGCCGGCTTGCCCTGGAAGGGTCCCAGCACCAGCTCCTCGTCCGAGGCCAGGAAATAGAAGCCGGCCCAGTTGAGGTTCGGCACCATCTGGAAGATCAGCGCCGCGGTGTTGGCGGCATTGGCGATCGAGTCGCTCTCGCCTTCGAGCAGCGCTTTCAACTGAGCGGCGAGGTCGCGATAGAAAGCGGCCTTGTCCGAGGTGTCGATGGCCTTGGCCGCGAACATGGCTTGTCTCCCAATTCAGAATCGCGGTTGCGTTTCCGCAAGCTCTCTGCACCAAACGACCACGCGACGATACTAGCTTGAATTCCAGTCGCCGCGAAAGTCGCAAGAAGATGCCCTGTCCGACACTCGGCAGCACGGCATCGAACCGTGCTGCCGTGATCAAGAAGGCAAGTCCATCAGCCGGCGGGTTTGTACGCGCCGGCTGCCTTCTTGGCGGCCGCGAGCACCGCCTTCATGTCGAGTTCTTCCAGTACAACCATCTCGGTCAGCGAGCCGCTCGCTCGCACCGCAAGGGACATGCCAATCCCCGCTGACTGGTCCGGCACCTCGCCATTGACAACGACGTCATAGATGCCGCGCGTGAACATCACGCTGCTCACCTTGCCGCCAACGCTTTCAAAAAGCGCCTTGACCGCAGCCTGCCTGTCCGAACCTTCCATCAACCCTTTGGCGGCATGAGGCGCATAGTTTGCCAAGATAGTCACTTTCATGGGTATTTCCTCCAAATGTCATTGTCTCGTGCTGCCCCACAATTCGAGCGGCACGGAGTGATTTATTTTTCGGAACAATCGCAGGCGCCCTGGGACGCGTTGCCGGCCAAGGGCACGCTGCCGGGCAAATATGCGCTCAAGCTAATATAATGACAAGACCGGACACGCCGATAGCGCCGACAGGAAGGTGCCTGGCTGGGCCACGCTCCGGCTCCTGGAGCCGGCGCGGATTCAGGTCAGGCTGAAAGGTGACTTCTATGAACCACCCTCCAAGGTCGGCTGCATCCTTAGTAGCCGCCCATGCCGCCGCCGCCACCCGCCGGTGCCGCATCCTTGGCCGGGATGTCGGTGATCATCGCTTCGGCGGTGATCAGAAGCGCTGCGATCGAGCCGGCGTCCTGCAGCGCGGTGCGCACCACTTTCGCCGGGTCGACGATGCCGGCCTTGATCATGTCGACATAGGTCTCGTTCTGGGCGTCAAAGCCCTGATTGTGATCCTTGCTGTCGGCGAGCTTGCCGACGACGATGGAGCCCTCGACGCCGGAATTCTCGGCGATCTGGCGAATCGGCGCTTCAAGCGCGCGCAGCACGATCGAAATGCCGGCGGTGGCATCGGCATTGGCGCCGTTGAGGCCCGATAGCGCCGACCTTGCACGCAGCAGGGCGACGCCGCCGCCGGGCACGATGCCTTCCTCGACCGCCGCGCGCGTCGCGTTCAGCGCGTCGTCGATGCGGTCCTTCTTTTCCTTGACTTCCGACTCAGTGACGCCGCCGACGCGGATGACGGCAACGCCGCCCGACAGCTTGGCCAGCCGCTCCTGCAGCTTTTCCTTGTCGTAGTCGGAGGTCGTCTCCTCGATCTGGCCCTTGATCTGGGCGACGCGCGCCTGGATGGTCGCCTTGGTGCCGGCGCCGTCGACAATCGTGGTGGTGTCCTTGTCGATCAGCACGCGCTTGGCGCGGCCGAGCATCTCGATGGTGACGTTGTCGAGCTTGATGCCGAGATCCTCGGAAATCATCTGGCCTGCGGTCAGCACCGCAATGTCTTCCAGCATCGCCTTGCGGCGATCGCCGAAGCCCGGGGCCTTGACGGCCGCGACCTTGAGGCCGCCGCGCAGTTTGTTGACGACCAGCGTGGCCAGCGCCTCGCCCTCGACGTCCTCGGAGATGATCAGCAGCGGCCTGCCGCTCTGCACCACCGCTTCGAGGATCGGCAGCATCGCCTGCAGATTGCCGAGCTTCTTCTCGTGGATGAGCACATAGGGCTCTTCCAGCTCGACACGCATCTTGTCGGCATTGGTGACGAAATACGGGCTGAGATAGCCGCGGTCGAACTGCATGCCCTCGACGACATCGAGTTCGGTTTCGGCGGTCTTGGCTTCCTCGACGGTGATGACGCCGTCATTGCCGACCTTGTCCATCGCCTTGGCGATCATCTCGCCGACGGTTACATCGCCATTGGCGGCGATGGTACCGACCTGCGCGATCTCGGCCGACGACTTGACCTTCTTGGCCCTGGCCTTGATCTCGACGACAACGGCGGCGACCGCCTGGTCTATGCCGCGCTTCAAGTCCATCGGGTTCATGCCGGCGGCAACCAGCTTGGCGCCTTCGCGCAGGATCGAGGCGGCGAGCAAGGTGGCGGTGGTGGTGCCGTCACCGGCGAGGTCGTTGGTCTTCGAGGCCACTTCCCGCACCATCTGCGCGCCCATGTTCTCGAACTTGTCGGCAAGCTCGATTTCCTTGGCGACGGTGACGCCGTCCTTGGTGATGCGCGGCGCGCCATAGGCCTTGTCGATGATGACGTTGCGGCCCTTGGGGCCGAGCGTGACCTTCACCGCATTGGTGAGGATCTCGACGCCGCGCAGCATGCGGTCACGCGCGTCGGTGGCGAATTTGATTTCCTTGGCAGACATTTTTTCAATCCCGTTCGAATTTGGAGTGGACGAACCCCGCGCGGAAGGCGCGGCGCTCCAGTCAGGCGGCCTTCTTGGCTTCGACGCTCTTCTCGATGACGCCCATAATGTCGGCTTCCTTCATGATCAGAAGGTCCTCGCCGTCGATCTTGACCTCGGTGCCCGACCATTTGCCGAACAGGATCAGATCGCCGGCCTTGACGTCAAGCGGCACAAGCGCGCCGTTTTCGTCGCGTGCGCCGGGGCCGACGGCGATGATTTCGCCTTCCTGCGGCTTTTCCTTTGCATTGTCGGGAATGATGATGCCGCCCTTGGATTTGGTATCGCCTTCGGCGCGCCGGATAACGACGCGGTCGTGGAGTGGCCGAAACTTCATGAAAACTTCTTTCTGGGGCCGGCTTAGGCGGCCGCGCCCTTCCTATAGGCGCTTTGGCACTCGATAGATAGGAGTGCCAAAAATTATTCGCAGGGCGATTAAATATTGAAAAGTATTATTTCGGCCTGCCGTTTCGTGATATCCGGAGACGGTCAAATAATTCAAAAAATTGAATTTTGCCGGTCGGATGCCTATTTATCGGACAAGTTCATTTTCTCGATTCCAGCCCCAAGGAGATTTATGCGATGGCCGACGGCAATCAGACGATCATGGAAAAAGCTGAAGCCCGCTTCGTCGACAAGCAGAAGAAGACGGCGGAGCGCAACAAGGCAACCGCCGAGTACATGTCCGAGGCGCGGGCCAGGGAGATCAAGACCGCAAAGCTCAGGACATTGCGCCTGGCCAAGGAAGAGGCGGATCGCGTCGCCGAAGCCCTGAACCCGACGCCGAAGAAGAAGCGGGCGACCAAGAAGGCCGCCGCAACGGAGGCAAAAACATGAGCCTGACCTTCCCCAACCGCAGCCGCAGCTATGACGAAGCCGGCAAGCGCATCCGCTTCGTCGGCCATGACGGCATGTTCCAGATTTCCTTCTCGGTTGCCGTCGATGCGATGAGCAAGATCCAGCCGCGAACCAGCGCCGATGAAGCGGGCTACCTCGCAACGTTCGACACCGAGAGCAGCGTCATCCGCGATGTTGCGTCGAAGGCCTACGGCCGTACGCGCAAGAGCATGTATGTGCTGACATCCGACGACTTCGGCTGATCAGCCGAGGTCCATGTCCTCGATCATCGTCCGTATCTTCGCGGCTTTTTCGAAATGGTCGAGGCGGTGGGTCCTGATCCACCATTCCGCTGCTTCCATCAGCAGTTCGGGGTCGTCATTCCTGTTGGCGAAAAACGCGTAGAACGACAGGCCGACGGCGGGCCCTTTCTCGGAAATCTTGCGGTCGCAGACCTCCAGTATCTTTTGCCTCAGGCTCGCTCTCACGGGAATCCTTCTTGTTTTGGTGTTGCGGGCCTTGGCCCACCCCGGAACGTTCAACCCTTGCGCTCCGCCCTCTCCTGATGTCGCCGACATTCATCTGCACGACCATGTCCTCGGCCTCGCGCGGGCTCATGCCGACCATCATCTCTTGCCTGATCACGCCTGGCCGGCCAGTCAAGACATCGACGATGGCCCAGATCTGCGGCAGATCCATGCGCAGTGCGCCAGAAGGTCGGGCACAGATTCTCGGCTGTAGGATTTTTGGAGGCCTCGCCTCGGGATCGAACCGAGGCTTCAGAGATTTGCCGTCTCCAGCGTAGCCGCTCCGCCACGAGGCCATGGCAACCGAACTAACGGGGAAATGCTTGCGGAAACGTTAAGGCCCAACGGCCGTTCTGTCGGTACTTTGGAAAATGTCGCCTGGCGTCGCTCTTCGGCAGACCCTTGCGGCGAAGCGATCACGGACGTCAACTTTCCCCTTGAACGATCTCCCGATCTGGCTTAGCCTCGACTTGAGAAAAGGTTTTTCCAAACAGTTCCGATCGGGCTCGGCCATTGGCCGGGCCTTGTTCCGACCTGTAAGAGAAAACCTTTTCCCAACTCAGGATTCTCGATGGCATCGGACGATCAGCCTGTTCCGGTTTTCCCCAAGCCCGTCACCTTGCGTGACGTGGCGGCGCGGGCCGGCGTCAGCGTCGCCACGGCCTCGAAGGCGCTCAACGACCAGGGGCGCATGACAGCCGAGACGCGCGAGCGCATCCGCGAGACGGCGCGCAGCCTGGGCTTCCGGCCCAACAGCCTGGCGCAGAGCCTGCTCAGGCGCCGCTCCTTCACCGTCGGCCTGCTCACCAACGATACTTATGGCCGCTTCTCGCTGCCGCTGATGTCGGGCATTTCGGACGCGCTGGTCGACAATGGCGTCTCGGTGTTCCTGTGCAATGTCGAGGAGGATCCGCGGCTGGGCCAGTTGCATGTCGAGGCCATGCTCGACAAGCGCGTCGACGGCATCATCGCCACCGGCAAGCGCATCGACCGCCATCTGCCCGTCGATCTCGCCAATCTGCGCATCCCGGTGATCTATGCCTTCACCCAGCCCGATCCCGACGCCGTCGCATTCGTCTCGGACGATGCCGGCGGCGCGCGGCTGGCGGTCGAACATTTCTACCGGCTTGGCCGCAGGCGCATCGCCCATGTCAGCGGGCCGGCGAGCTTTGCCGTGGTGCACGCCCGCGCCCAGGCCTATCGCGACGTGCTCGCCGAAAACGGCCTGCCGGTCACCGAGCCGCTGCTCGGCGCCTGGTCGGAAGCCTGGGGGCATGAAGCGGTGGCGCAATTGTTCGACGGCAAGAGCGAACGGCCTGACGCCGTCTTTTGCGGCAACGACCAGATCGCGCGCGGTGTCATCGATGCCTTGCGCGAGCGCGGCCTCGACGTTCCAGGCGATGTCGGCGTCATCGGTTTCGACAATTGGGAGATCGTCGCCGAAGCGACGCGTCCGCCGCTGACCTCGGTCGACATGAACCTGGTCGCCCTCGGGCGCGAGGCCGGACTGACCCTGCTTTCCCTGGTCGGCGGTCAGCCCGCCGCGCCGGGCATTCGAAAACTGCCGTGCCGGCTGGTGGTGCGTCAGTCCTGTGGCCGCCCACCGGACGGCTGAAAACGCAGCGCCGCGTGACCGGCGCCAAGCCGCGCGCACCGCGGCCAACCCTTGGAGGAGGAGAACATGAGGAACGTGATTGCCAAACTGGCCCTGGCCGCTGCCGTACTGGGCGGTGGTCTCGGCGCTGCCGCGGCCGACACCGCCAACATCTGGGTGCGCGCCGACGGCTCGAATTTCATGCCGCGCATCGTCGATGCCTATAACAAGGCGCATAAGGACCAGATCAAGCTCGACATCATCCCCAATGCCGAGATCATCCCGAAATATGGCGCCGCCGCCGCCGGCGGCACGGCACCCGACGCGCTGTCGCTCGACCTGATCTACACCCCTTCATTCGCCGCCGCCGGGCAGTTGGAGGACATCACCGACTGGGCCAAGTCCCTGCCCTATTTCGCCAGCCTGTCGCCCGCGCATGTCAAGACCGGCACCTACAAGGACCACATTTACGGCCTGCCTTTCTCGGCCGACGCCTCGGTGCTGATCTGGAACAAGAAGCTGTTCAAGCAGGCCGGCCTCGACCCTGAAAAAGGCCCCGCCAACTGGGCCGAAATCGCCGCCGACGCCGAGAAGGTCAACGCGCTTGGCGGCAACATCAAGGGCTTTTACTTCTCCGGCAATTGCGGCGGCTGCAACATCTTCACCTTCACCCCGCTGATCTGGGCCTCGGGCGGCGACATCCTCAGCGAAGACGGCTCCAAGGCGACGCTGGACAGCCCGCAATTGCGCGGCGCCATCGATCTCTACCGCTCGATGGTCAAGAAGGATCTGGTGCCGGCAGGCGCGCAGACTGACACCGGCGCCAACTTCTTCGCCGCCTTCGCCGCGGGCAATATCGGCATCTCGCCCTCCGGCGCCTTCGCCATCGGCGCGCTCAACACCCAGTATCCCAATGTCGATTACGGCGTCACCTTCCTGCCGGGAAAGGATGGCGGCTGGTCGTCCTTTGCCGGCGGCGACAATTTCGTCGTCACCAAGGGCACCAAGAAGCTCGCCGTGGTGAAGGAGTTCCTGGATTTCGCCTATTCGCTGGAAGGCCAGACCATCCTCGCCAAATATGGCAGCCTGCCGGTACGCGGCGACATCGCCAAGGATGCGCTGAAGGATCTCGATCCGCGCTACCAGGTTGCCGCCGAGGCCATGGCCAAGGGCAAGACGCCCTATTCGGTGGTGTTCAACGATCTGATCAACTCCGCCAACGGCCCGTGGACGCAGATGATCAACGAGGTCTTCTTCGGCGACGATGTCGATGGCGCCATCGCCAACGCGCAGGAGACCATGCAGTCGATCATCGACCAGGCGCCGCAGAAGTAGCGGCCGCCTGCCGGGGGCCGCCCC